>USML01000020.1 GCA_900555855.1 uncultured Eubacteriales bacterium
CCTCGGTAAAGGGCTTTTCCACATCAAAATCGTAATAAAAGCCGTTTTCGATGGAGGGGCCGATGGCCAGCTTGACCTCCGGATGCAGGCGCTTCATGGCCTGGGCCAGAACATGGGAGCAGGTGTGCCAATAGGTCCTGCGGTATTCGGGATTTTCAAAGGTATACAGATTTTCTTCGCTCATGTTGCGTCCCTCGCTTTATTTTGTATTTTTTTCTTACTGAAGCAAAAAACGCCTCCGCACCCAAAGGGTGCAGAGACGCATCAAACGATCCGTGGTCCCACTCTGCTTGCGCCAAAAAAGGCGCCGCTTGCGGCTGCTGTAACGGGCGGCTCCCGTCCCGCTTGTTTCGCGGGCGGCTCAGGGGTGGTACGGCCGGCGCTCCCGCAGGATGCTCTCACCAAATGCATCCCTCTCTTGGCGGCGCTTTCCGGTTTCTTCCCCGTCCATGCCATTTTGATGATGGAAGTTTACACCCGCGGGCCGGTTTTGTCAAGGGGCGCGGCGGCCAAAGGGGAAAAATTCCGGGAATTTTCCCGGAGAGATCGGACTTGCCGGGCGAAAGAAAACATGCTACACTATAAGAATCACAAAATCACAACAGGAGCTTGGGAGGAACGGCCATGGGTCTTTATCAACTGGCCAGACGCGCCAACGCGCAGCTGAAAAAAATCAAAAAACGCCGGGCCGGGCGCATTCTTTCTCCGGTGCGGCGGATCGAGCGGGTCTATCCGCCGGCAGAGGGCCGCTTTGTGGCCATGACCTTTGACGACGGCCCCACCGCCCTGCCCACCACCTCCGACCCCAACACCGGTCTGACCGCCTCGCTGCTGGACACGCTGGCCCGCTTCGGCGCCAAGGGCACCTTTGATGTGATTGGCTCCACGGCGGGCAATTATCCGGACCAGCCGGGAACGCTGGGGGATTTCAGCTGGAGCGGCGTGCAGTTCGACCATTACCCCCGCTACGGCGAGGACGCGCTGGCCGGGGCGGTCCATCAGCCGGCGCTGATCCGCCGGATCCTGGCGGAGGGCCACGAGATCACCAGCCACACCTATTCCCACCGGCTCTGGGGCCCGATGCGGGCCGTCTATGGCAAGCGGGTCTGCTTCGAGACCCTTTCGCAGGTGACGGACGATCTTTCCCGGCTGGACCGCTATCTGGCGGAGGGCTTCGGCTGCCATGTGGCGCTGTCCCGCCCGCCCCACTATATCGACCGCATCCCGGACGGCGCCACCGCCTACGACGCTTACCGGATCCTGGGCTATCAATATCTGGCGGCCAGCTTCGACGGCGCCGGCTGGCAGCCGCTGGCCACCTATGAGGACGAGGTGGAGGCCATGGTCGCGCCGCTGCGCCGGGCGCTGGAAGCCGACCCCGACAGCCTGAACGGCCAGATCATTTTCCAGAAGGACGGCTGCAGCATGAGCGAGCGGACCCCCGTGGCCGACGCGCTGCCCCGGCAGCTGGAGCTTCTGACCCAATACGGCTACCGGGTGATCACCGTCTCGGCGCTGCTGGCGCGCTCCCCCTTTGAGGATCTGCCCTCCCACTGCCCGGAGATGGACGACATCCGCTTCCTGCTCTCCCGGGGACAGGTCATCGGCTACCGCAGCAACACCTTTGCGCCCAGCCGGCGGCTGACGGCAGACGAGTTTTATATCATGGCGGCGGATCCGGCCATCTTCCGGCAGGCCCGCCCGCTGTCCTACGGCGAAATGAAGCGGCTGGCCCGGGCCTATGCAAGGGAACAGGGCATCGACTTCCGCCGGGACGCCCTGCAGGGCCGCCGCCGCATCACCCGTCTGGAGGCCGTCCCGCTGCTGCGGGCGCTTGTGGAGGCGCGCGCATGAACCGTGTGATCGTTACCGATACCCAATACCGTATGGCGCTGGCCCCCATGCGAACGCTGGCGAAAGCGGGCTGGGCCGTCACGGCGGCCGCCTTTGAGACCACCGTCCCCGGCGCGCGGCTGGGCTTTTTCTCCCGGGACGCCCGGGACACGCTGCTGCTGCCCGAGGATGGCGAGGGCTTCTGTGCCGCGCTGAAAGCGGCGGCGGGAGATGACCGGCCCGTTCTGCTCTGCGGCAACCGGAAAAGCATGGTCCTGGCCATGGCAAACCGCGCCCGGCTGGAACGCCGGCTGGATCTGCTGCTGCCCTCGGAAGCGGCCATGGCCGCCGCCGACGACAAGGGCCGGATGTATCAGACCGCCCTGCGGCTGGGCATTCCCGCGCCGCAGACCACCTGCCTTTCAGAGCACGGCAGTCTGGACGCGCTGGAGCGCGCCGTCCGCTATCCCTGCATCATCAAATACCGCAACGGCGAAGCGCTGGGCCTGAAGCCCGCCGCCCGCTATGCCGTGGTGCGTGATCGGCAGACTTTTCTGGAGGCCTATGCCCGCATGGACCGGCTGGATCCCGATCCCATCGCCTCCGATTATATCGCGGGCCACGATCTGGGCGCTGCGGTGGTGATGGACAAGGCCTGCCGCCCGGTGGGCGTCCTCTGCTACGAGAGCCTGCGGGAATATCCCCTGGCCGGCGGCCCCACCTGTGCCCTGCGGACGGTCTGGTCGCCCCGGCTCGCCCAATCTGCCTGCGCCCTGCTGCAGGAGATCGGCTTCACCGGCCTTGCCATGCTGGATTTTCGCGGCACGCCGGAGCAGCCCTGGTTTCTGGAGATCAATCCCCGGCTCTGGGGCAGCGCCATGATCGCGCCCCTCAGCGGCAGCCCGCTGTTCCTCCGCTGTGCGGAAGCGGCCCGGGGCACGGCGGCGCCGCTGGAGCCGGACCGGCTCGCGCCGGATTATCAGGTGGGGCGGCAGATGCGCTTTACGCCCCAGAGCCTGGCCTGCTTTGCCGCGCTGATGAAGCGCCCGGGCCGGGGCGCCGCGCTGGCCGCCAGCCTGAAAAGCACCTTGGATCCCCGCGTCCGGGACGGCCTGTTCACCTGGCGCGATCCCCTGCCCTATCTGCATTATCTGGCCGATCTGCTCCGGCGCCGTGCCTGAGCCTTCCGCGCCGGAAAGGAGAAGACCCCCATGGCGGAAAAGAAACATTCTGTCCTTACCTCCGCGAGCCTGATCGTGATGGTGATGCTGGCCTCCAAGCTGCTGGGCTTTGTCCGGCAGGTGGTCATTGCCGCCGCCTTCGGCTCCGGCGCGGAGACGGATCTCTATTTCGTCTCCAGCGATTTTATGATCAGTCTTTCCGGCGCGCTGCTCTCTGCCCTGAGCACGGCGCTGGTGGCCCGCTACATCGAGATCTCGGTGAAGGATTCCCGCAAGGCCGCCGGCAAGGTGGCCTCCCAGATGCTTTCCCTGTTTCTGCTCATCGCCGCCGCCTGCATCGCTCTGACCTGCCTGCTGGCCCCGCAGCTGGCCCGGCTCCTTTCCCCCACCGTCACCGGGGACAATGCCGCCCGGCTGGTGCGCTACCTGCGGTTTTTTTCCATCACCTTTGTCTTTACGGCCTTTCAATCCATCTATGCTGCGGTGCTCAACGCCAACGACCGCTATGTGCCGGGCAAGCTCTATGGCGTGGTCTATAATCCCATCGCCATCGGCTGCGCCGTGCTGTTCTCCGGGCGCTTCGGCATCCGCGTTCTGCTCTGGGCCTATCTGGCGGGCAATCTGCTGCAGACGCTGCTGCTGCGCCAGTGCAGCCGGAAGATCTTCACCTTCCGCCCCACCCTGAGCCTGCGGAACGAAAATGTCCGCTATCTGGTGCAGCTCTCCATCCCCCTGCTCTTGAGCAATCTCTTTCTGCAGCTCAACGGCGTGGTGGACAAGGCCCTCTGCTCCTATCTGGGCGAGGGCTTCGCCTCCAACTATCAATATGCCTATACGCTGGAGCAGTTCGTCACCGGCACCATCACCGCCACCCTGAGCCTGATCCTGCTTTCCCGCTATTCCACCTATGTGGCGGAGCACGATACGGAGCGGCTGACGGACGAGTTTCACCGGTCGGTGAGCGGGCTGGTGCTGCTGCTGGCGCCGATTGCACTGCTGGCCTGCCTTTTTTCCACCGATCTGGTGCGCATCGTTTATCTCCGGGGCGAGTTTGACGCCGCCGCCGCCCACTACACCGCCCAGGCCCTGGTGGGCTTTGCCGTGGGCTTCCCGCTGGTGGCCATCCGGGAGATGCTGATCCGGCTGCACTTCGCCTATCAGAATACGAAAATGCCCATGCTGTCCAACATCGCCTCCGTGGTCCTCAACGCCGCGCTGAGCATCCTTCTGGCCCGGTATATCGGGATCCTGGGCATTGCGCTGGCCACCAGCCTCAGCGCCATACTGACGATCTTCCTGCTGGACCGCTCCGCCCGGCAGTATCTTCCAAAACACCGCTTTTCCGCCTTTGTACCGCTGTTTCTGCGGGTGGCGCTGGCCTGTGTTCTGGCGGCGCTCCCGGCGCTGGCCCTGCGGCGCTGGCTGCCGGCAGCTTCGCTGGCCGGCCTGCTGGGGCGCTTCCTGCTTTCTGCCCTGTGCGCCGGAGCAATCTATCTGGCGGCGCTGCTGGCCGTCCGCTGTCCGGAGCTGAAGCAGGCGCTGCAGGGGCTCCGAGGCCGGCTCCGCCGGAGCTGAGGCGGCGAAAAAACAGAAAGCTTCCGATGTTCTCTTTTTTCCGGCTTGACAAGCTCCCGCTGTCTGTGCTTCAATACTATTGAATGCAGGCCGGGCTTTGCCCGCCCATCTATCTAAATAAGGAGGAAACCGATCTATGAAAAAGCTCATCGCGCTGCTGCTGTCTCTGATGATGATGGCCGGAATGTGCTCCGCCTTTGCGGAGGGCGATCTTGTGCTGATCTCTGCCAAGGATCCCCTGCCGGTGGACGCCGCCGTCCAGGAAGTGACCCTGCGCATCGAAGGCGCCGCCAAAAACCTGTATTATAAAACGGTCGCCCTTCAGGAAAACGACACCGTCCTCACCCTGCTGGAGCGGGCGCTGACGGAAGCCAAGCTGACCTATACGGTCACCGACAGCTCCTACGGCGGAAAATATCTTTCCGAGCTGGCCGGCGAAAAGGAAGCTGCCTTCGGCGGCTATGACGGCTGGATGTATGCCGTCAACGGCGAGATGCCCATGGACACCATCGACGCCCACGCCCTCAAGGCCGGCGACAGCGTTTTGCTGTATTTCGGCGACATGAGCATCCTGCAGCCCATCGTGACCGTCGTCCGCTCTGAAGACGCCGTCGCCCTGAAGGTGGAAGCCGATGTGACCACCTACGACGAGCAGTGGAACCCCACCACCACCCGTCAGCCCATCGCTCAGGCCAAGCTCACCGTGGACGGCGCGGACTACACCACCGACGAAGCCGGCCAGGTGACCCTCTCTGCCGAGACCGCCGCCAAGGACGCCGTCTCCTTCCAGATCGCCAAGAGCACCGAAGCCGGTCTGACCCAGGTGGTCCGCTTTGCCCCCGACTATCAGCTGCAGCTGAAGGCGGAGGAGAAGCCCCTGACCTTCTCCGATGTGACCGAGGACGACTGGTACTATACCGCCGTCATGGCCATGGCGGAAAAGAAGGCCGTCAACGGTTATTCCGACGGCGCTTTCCGTCCCAACAATAACATCTCCCGCGCTGAAGTCGCCGTCATCCTGTACCGTCTGGCCGGCTCTCCCGAAACGGAGACCGCCGCTTCCTTCTTCGATGTGAAGGCGGAGGACTGGTGCGCCAAGGAAGTGGCCTGGGCCGCGGAAGTGGGCGTCGTCAACGGCAAGGGCGACGGCACCTTCGCCCCCAACGCCAGCATCACCCGGCAGGATCTTGCCCTCATGCTCAGCCGCTTTGCGGAAAAGGTCCTGAAGAAGACCCTGCCCGAGACCGCCGAGGCCCCTGCCTTTGCGGACAACGCCGATATCGCCGCCTATGCCTCTGAAGCCGTCTATCAGCTGCAGAAGGCCGGCATCGTCTCCGGCGTGGACGGCAGCTTCCGCCCGCTGGACTGCGCCAACCGCGCCGTCACCTGCCAGATGCTGGACAATCTGCTGAAGGCCGCCGCCTGATCGACCTGCCGCCCGGGATTCCCGGATCTTCTTCCATGGGAGCCTTTTGGCTCCCTTGGGAGACTGTCGAAAAACCGCTTCGCTGGGTTTTTCTCGACAGTTTGGCCCCGGCCTGCGGGCCGGTTTCGCCAAATTTTTGCGAAAATTTGGCGGGTCACGGTGTTTTTTCCCGGCGCATGTCCGTGAAAAAACATCCCATAGGAAAAAGTCTGCGTTTCCGCAGACTTTTTCGACAAGCTGAAGCGGCGGAGGATGCCCTCCGCCGCTTGTTTTTTCTCTGATTCAGTTCATCTTCAGTTCATCTGGTTCCGGCGGCTGAGATTCATGGTGCCGTCCTGCATGGAATCAATGTTTTCCAGCGCCTTGCCGGTGCCATAGGCCACGCAGGAGATGGCGTCGTCCGCCACGCGGGTATGGATGCCGGTCTTGCTCTCGATGAGCTTGTCAAAGCCATAGACCAGACTGCCGCCGCCGGTCATCAGAATGCCGTTGGTGGCGATATCGCCCACCAGCTCCGGCGCGGTGCGCTCCAGAACGGAATGGACCGCCTCCACGATACGGCCGGAAACATCCTCAAAGGCCTCCATCATCTCGCTGGAGGTGACGGTAAAGGTCCGGGGCAGGCCGGTCATCAAGCAGCGGCCCTTGACCTCCATGACCTTCTCCTCAGGATAGGGATAGACGCAGCCGATGGTCATCTTCATTTCCTCGGCGGTGCGCTCGCCGATGAGCACATTGTGCTTCCGGCGGACATATTTCACCACGGCCTCGTCAAACTTGTCGCCGGCGATCTTGATGGAGGTGGATTCCACCACGCCGCCCAGAGAGATGACGGCGATATCCGCCGTGCCGCCGCCGATATCCACGATCATGTTGCCATTGGGCTGGGCAATATCCACGCCCGCGCCAATGGCCGCAGCCACAGGCTCTTCGATCAGATAGACTCGCCGGGCGCCGGCCTGCTCGCCGGCATCGATGACGGCGCGCTCCTCCACCTCAGTGATGACGCTGGGGATGCAGATCACCACATTGGGCTTGAACAGACGGAAGCCCAGCACCTTTTTGATAAAGTGCTTGATCATCTTCTCCGTCATCTCATAGTCGGAGATCACGCCCTCCCGCAGGGGGCGGACGGCGATAATGTTGCCAGGCGTGCGGCCCAGCATGCTCTGGGCCTCGGAGCCGATGGCCAGCGTCTTGCCGGTGGTCTTGTCGATGGCCACGACAGAGGGCTCGCACAAAGCGATGCCCTTGCCCTTGACGAATACCAGAATGGAAGCGGTACCCAGATCGATACCGATATCGTTGCCAGAAAACAGCATATAGGATCACCCCAAAGTTTCTTTCATGAAATTTCACTGTTTTTATTATAGCCAATGCGATTTCCGATTTCAACCGGATTTTCGGATTCTTCCTTAAATTTTCCTGAAATTCACCGGTCTGCGCCGTCTCTGGCCGCGGCAGCGCAAATGCCGTAGACGCGGACGGCACCGTTCTCCTTCAGCATCCGGGCACATTCCGAAAGCGTCGCACCGGTGGTAAGCACATCGTCCGCCACCAAAACGGTCTTTCCCTCCAGCAGCGCCGGCGGACAGCAGAGCGCATAGGCGCCGCAGATGTTCTCCCGCCGGGCCTTTGGGCTAAGGCCAAACATAGGCTGTGTCTCCCGCTGCTTGCGCAGCGTTTCCCGGCAGGGCCGCTCCAGCAGCCGGGCCAGCTCCTCCGCCAGCAGGCGGGATTGGTTATAGCCCCGCTTCCGCTCTGTTCCGGGATTAGAGGGCACAAAGGTGATCAGGTCAAAATCCTCCCGCAGCTGCCGCAGAGCGATCTCCTTCATGATCCGCGCCAGCGGACGGGCATAGCTCTGTTTTTCCCGATATTTCAAACCGTGGATCGCCTGCCGCACCGCCCCCTCATACCGCAGCGCCGCAGCCGCGCCGTCATAATGCTCCTCCGGGCCGCGCCGGGCAGGGCCGCTCTGCAAAACGGCCCGCTCCATGCAGGCAGGACAGAGCTGGCGGTCGCCCTCCAAGACCATGCCGCACAGCATACACCGGGATGGAAACAGCAGCCGCCGCAGCATATGCTCAAGCTTCATGGCAAAGCTCCCGCACCCGCAGCCGCAGACCGCTGTAGCGGCGGTTGGCATTGGGTGAATCCACCATCTGCCGCACCAGCTCCTCCCGGCCCACCATTACCAGCAGCTTTTTTGCCCGGGTGACGGCGGTATAAAGCAGGTTCCGGTTGAGCAGCCGCTGGGGCGCGGAAAAGACGGGGATGATCACCGCCGCATATTCGCTGCCCTGGGCCTTGTGGGCCGTGATGGCAAAGGCGTGCTCCAGCTCGGAAAGCTCGTCGAAGGGATAATCCGCCTCCCGGTCGTCGAAGCGGACGATCATCAGCCGGGCCTGCCGGTCAATGAGGACGATATTGCCGGTATCGCCGTTATAGACGCCGGTGCCGGTCTCCATCGGGTCGATGCGCTTCCAGACTCGATCGTAATTATTGCGGATCTGCATGACCCGGTCGCCGGCGCGGAAGACGGTCTCGCCGAAGCGGGTCTCGCCCTTTCCCTCTGCCGGCGGATTGAGCGCCGCCTGCAGAAGCCGGTTCAGATTTTCCGTGCCGCAGACGCCCTGCCGGGAGGGGCAGATCACCTGGATCTCGCTCTGCGGGATCCCGAAATGCTCCGGGATGCGCCGCCACATCAGGGAGACCACGCTGTCCACCGTGCTTTCCGCGCTTTTCGCCGTGGAAAAGAAGAAATCGCCGTCGTTTTTCTTCAGGGGCGGCACCCGGCCCTCGTTGAAGGCATGGGCGTTCACCACGATATCCGAGCCCTGGGCCTGACGGAAGATCTCCGTCAGCCGCACCCGGGGCAGCGCCTCCACACCCAATAGGTCGGCAAAAAAGCTGCCCGCGCCCACCGGCGGCAGCTGATCCGCATCGCCCACCAGCACCAGCCGGGCATGGGGCGGCAGCGCCGCCAGCAGCGAAGCCGCCAGGGATAGCTCCAGCATGGAGCTTTCGTCCACGATGACCACATCCCCCTGCAGGGGGTCGGCGGCGTTTTTCTTGAAGCGCAGCCGCCCGGTCTTATCGAAGGACGGCTCCAGCAGCCGGTGGATGGTCTTGCTCTCCTGACCGGTGAGCTGGCTCATACGCTTGGCCGCCCGCCCCGTGGGCGCCGCCAGCAGCGCCTTCATGCCGTAGCTCCGGAACAGATCGATCATGGTCAGCAGGGCGGTGGTCTTGCCGGTGCCCGGGCCGCCGGTGATCAGCGTGATCCCCGAGGAAAAGGGCAGGCAGATGGCCTCCCGCTGCTTCTGCGCATAGGCCAGGCTGGTCTTTTTTTCCTGCCGGGCCAGCGCCTTTTCCAGATCCGGCGGCGGCAGCAGCGGCATTTTCTGCAGCCGGGCCACCTGCCGGGCCGCGAAGATCTCCTGCTCGTAAACGGCGGAAAGATAGACGATGCTCCGGCCCTTGCGGCTGTCGCGCACCAGCTTTTCCTTTTCCTCCAGCGCCAGAAGATGGGGCCGGAGCCAGCTCTCGTCCCGCTCCAGCAGGCCGCAGGCCGCGTCGATGAGCCGGTCCTCCGGCAGGAAGGTGTGGCCCGCCTGAAGATTGAAGCTGAGCACATACAGGAGCCCCGCCTCCAGCCGCAGGTCGCTGTCTTCCCCGATGCCAAGCCGGGCCGCCAGCGCGTCTGCCTCCTGAAAGGGCAGCAGATAAGGCTCCTCACACAGCAGATAGGGGTTTTCCCGCAGGACCTCCGCCGCCCGGTCGCCATAGGCTGCCGCCAGTCCCGCGGCAAACCAGGAGGGCAGCCGGTATTCCGCCAGAAATTCCAGCAGCACCCGCATGGCGTTCAGCCGCAGAAACTCCGTCTGGATCTCTTTGGCCCGGGCGAGGGTGATGCCCTTGACGCAGGCCAGCTTTTCCGGCTCCTCCGCCAGCACCCGGAAGCTGTCCCGGCCGAAGCGGCTAACGATGAGCCCGGCGGTCTTCGGCCCCACGCCCCGAATCACCCGGGAGGCCAGATAGGCATAGATCCCCTCTTCCTCCTCCGGCATCTCCCGGTAATAGCTCTCCACCTGAAACTGCGGGCCGTGCTGGGGATGGATGCTGTAAGACCCGGTGGCGGAGATATGCTCCCCCGCGCCCAAAAAGGGCAGACTGCCCAGGATGGTGGTCATGCCGCCGTCGTCCAGCAGGACGCTGGCGATGGTATAGCCGTTTTCTTCATTTTTATAAACGATGGATTCGATGACGCCTTCCAGCGTATCCTGCTCCCGCTGGGCCATAAGAGCGCCCTCCTTTTTTCTGAGATCAGCCTTCCTCCGGCGTCAGGATCAAAACATCCGCGCAGAAGGAGATGGGGATGGCGTCCAGATGATATTCCGGCAGCGCCTGCTCCAGCTCCTCCCGGACAAAATAAAACTCCTCCTCATCCCATTCCGCGCCGTAAGCCTCCCGGCACTGCTCCAGCCCCTGCCGGGTGGGGAAGCTCACATCGCCCACCAGAATTGCGCCCTCCGGCGCAAGACAGGGCCGCAGCGCCCGGAAAAAGGCATGTTTTTCTTCGTCCCGCAGGTGGTGCAGGCTGTAAGCCGCGATGATGCAGTCAAACTGCTTTCCTGCAAGCTCCGGCGGGAGCTGGGGCAGCGTGCTGCGGTAAAAAACGCTGTCCGGCGCGTTTTTCCTGGCCTGCGCCAGCATTTTCTCGGAAAAATCTACGCCTGTCACCGGATGCCCCGCCCGCTCCAGCCGCCCGGCCAGCAGACCGGTGCCGCAGCCCAGCTCCAGAACGGAGACGCCCTCCCGGCTGTGGACCAGCTGGAAAAGCTGCTCCATCAGCTGGCAATAGCCTGCAAAGGGATATTCTCCCGCCTGATCGCAGGCCAGCACATCGGCGTCGTAGGTGGCCTGCCAGCGGTCAAAGGCCGCGGCGTTCATGCTCTGTTCGTTCATGCTCTCAGCTCCATTTCCAGCGTACCTTGGCCGCCTTCGGCAGTCACTCGGGCCATCGCCCCATTGATCAGGGTAAAGGCGGGCTTCACATGGCCGATGTCTGCGTTCCAGACGATGGCCGCATCCCCCAGCGCCCGGCGGATAGCCGCCGGGTAGTCCCCCTGGGGGAACATCACTCTGCCGAAGAGAAAGGCCCGGGCGTTTTCAAACCAGCCCGCCTGCTTCATGCTCCAAAGGCTGTAAAACACCTGATCCGCCGTCTGGGCAAAGATATCGAAATACCAGACGACGCCGTCCGCCGCGTAGCGCCGGGCAAAGCCCGCGGCGTCCTCATAGGGCGTGCCCCGAAGATTTTCCAGACAGTCCAGACATCCGCCCAGCAGCCTGCCCTCCGCCCGGACCGGGCCGCAGGGCGTCTCCCAGCAGACCGGCCGCTGCAGCAGATAGCTCCCGTCCGGCCGGCCCGTCAGCGGCGGCTGCCAGCGGGAAAAGCTCTGCTGCGGCGCGATCCGTCCCTCCAGCAGGGAAAGGCTGTATTCCAGCGCCGGATGCAGCGGCTCCATGCCGTAGCCGCCGGCATTGGGACCGTAGACGGTGGCGATATCCAGCAGCGTCGTGATGGGAAACAGCAGGCCCGTTGGGTCGGAATAGCCCTGCACCCACTTGGGGCTCCGCCGCAGGGCCTCCCAGTCCACATAGGGCAGCAGCTCCACCAGAAAATCGCCGCCGGCGGCGCAGAGGATCCCGCCGATGCCTTCGTCCTCCGCCAGCCGGTTGAACTCCTCCGCCCGCTTTTGCGGCGGCGCAGAGGGCAAAAGGCCGGAGCGGACGCTTTCCGTCTCCTCCACCTGCCAGCCCCGGCGGCGCAGCGCTTCCAGCGACCGCAGATATTCCGGCAGATGGCTCTCATCGATGCCTGCCGAGGGGGCTGGGATGCCCACTCGGTCTCCCGGCTTCAAAAATCTCGGATAGATCATTGGTTTTCCTCCGTTGTGTCAGTCTCCGCGGCGGGATGCGCCGCATAAAAGCGCTGCTTCCAACGCTCCAGCGCCCGGGGCGAGATCAGGCGGACATAGGCCGCGGGGCATTGGGCTTCCAGCGTCCAGATGGCCGCCAGCCGCCGCTTTTTTCTCCCCTCCCAGAGGATTCAGCGCACAAAATCCCCGTCCAGCTTCTCGGGACAGCCCTCCGCCATGTCCGGCCTTGTCCGGCCGCGCCACTGCCGCCAGCGGCCAAAGGCCCGCCGCAGACAGATCCGCCGGGGGAAATCCAGATAGAGGATCACATCCGCCTGAGAGAACCGCTCCTCCGGACAGATCCGGAGATAATTTCCGTCGATGACCCAGCCCTCCGGGTGCGCCGCCAGAAAGGCCCGGGTCTTTTCCCGCTTTTCCTCCCGGCTGGTCTCCACCCAGCCGGGGCGGAACTGAATGCTGTCAAAATGCAGCACCGGCAGCGCATAGCGCTGGGCCAGCTCCCGGGCCAGCGTGGATTTCCCGCTGCCGGAATGGCCCAAAACTGCGATCTTCATGGCGGCGCATCCTCCCTTCCGCGTCAAAGGATAAAAAGTGCGGCTGCCGGGGAGCCGGCAGCCGTCGTTTGGCTCAGGTCAGTTCTTCTTGTATTTTGCGCCGCCGGGGATGTCGATGATCTCCACGCCCTGGGCTTTCAGCTCGTCCCGGATGCGGTCTGCTTCCGCGAAATTCTTTGCCTTTTTGGCGTCGGCACGGGCGCGGATCCGGGCTTCCACCGCTTCGTCGGCCTCGCAGCCCTCGGGGATCACGGTAAATCCGCCGGCTGCCGGCGCGGCGGCCGCCTTCTTCAGCTCCTGACGCTTGACCTCTGCTGCCTGCAGCAGGTTCAGGCTCAGCACCTGATCAAACTCGCCCAGCAGGGCCAGCTTCGTCCGGTCGTCGGTCTTATACTTCAAAACATCATACAGGCTGGTAACGGCCAGCGAGGTGTTCAGATCGTTGTCCAGCGCAGCCTTGAACCGCTCCCGCAGGTCAGCCGCAGCCGCCTGATCCAGCGGGCCCTCGCCGGGCTGCAGCGCTGCGATTTTGGCGATGAGCTTCTGATAGGTGACGGCGGCGTTGTCCAGGCCCTCGTAGGTGAAGACAAGGTTGCGGCGATAATGGCTCTGCAGGCAGAACAGGCGATAGGCCATGGGGTCATAGCCCTTGCTCTCCAGCAGCGAGACCGTCAAGAACTCGCCCTTGGATTTGGACATTTTTCCGGTTGAATCGTTCAGATGCAGCACATGGAACCAGAAATTGCACCATTTATGGCCCAGATAGGCCTCCGACTGGGCGATCTCGTTGGTATGATGGGGGAAGGCGTTGTCGATGCCGCCGCAGTGGATATCCAGATATTCGCCGCAGTATTTGGTGGCGATGCTGGAGCACTCGATGTGCCAGCCGGGATAGCCCACGCCCCAGGGAGAATCCCACTTCAGGGCCTGATCCTCAAACTTGGACTTGGTGAACCACAGCACAAAATCGTTTTTGTTGCGCTTGTTGGAATCCTCCTCCACGCCCTCCCGGACGCCCACCATCAGGTCCTCCTCCTCGTGCTTGTTGAACACATAGTATTCCTTCAGCTTGGAGGTGTCAAAGTAAACATTGCCGCCGGCCAGATAGGCATAGCCCTTGTCCAGCAGCACCTGGATCATGTGGATGAACTCGGGGATGCAGTGCGTGGCAGGCTCCACCACATCGGGACGCTTGATGTTCAGCTTTTTGCAGTCGGAAAAAAAAGCGTCGGTATAAAACTGCGCGATCTCCATGACGGTCTTATGCTCGCGCTTGGCGCCCTTGAGCATCTTGTCCTCGCCGGTGTCGGCATCGGAGGAAAGATGGCCCACATCGGTGATGTTCATCACCCGCAGCACATCGTAGCCGCTGTAGCGCAGATATTTTTCCAGCACATCCTCCATGATATAGGAGCGCAGGTTGCCGATATGGGCAAAATGATAAACCGTTGGGCCGCAGGTATAGAGCTTCACCTTGCCCGGCTCGTTGGTATAGAATTCCTCTTTTTTATGGGAGAGGGAATTATAAAGCTGCATGAGATCATGCTCCTTTCTGTGTGAAGCCGTCTTTGACGACATGGGAATTATCAATGATATAGGTAGCGCCGGAGATGGCTGTCAGCGCAACGGTGATCCAGATGCAGAGATCCTGCAGCGTCACGCTGCCGGTCAGCACGATGGGGTCCAGCCGCAGCAGCAGAAAGATCAGCGTCAGCATGGTAAAGCCCGTCTTGGCCTTGCCCCAGCGGTTGGCCGCGATGACCTTGCCGGAGGAGGCCGCCACCATGCGCAGAGAGGAGACGATAAACTCCCGGCCCAGGATCACAGCCACAGCCCAGGCGGGGACAGTCCCGTCCTCCACAAAGATCAGCAGCGCCGCCATCACCAACAGCTTATCCGCCACGGGATCCATGAACTTTCCAAAGTCCGTGATCTGATGCCATTTCCGGGCCAGATAGCCGTCAACAAAGTCGGTGGCGCAGGCCACCACATAAACGATCAGTGCCAGCAGCTGGAAGAGCGGGTCCTGTTGATAGGCCAGCACCATAAACACCGGAACCAGCACCGCACGGATACAAGTGAGAATATTCGGGATCGTCATAATTGTTCCTCCTGTAAGCTTTTATGGGTCTCAGACCACCCGGCCGTAAAGATCGCAGCCCTCCGCATAGTCGATGCGGACAGGCACTATCGCTCCCTCCCGGGCGTCTTCGCTTTCAAAATACACCTGGCCGTCGATCTCCACGGAATCCATATAGCTCCGGCCGAAGCAGCGGCCATCCTCATCCCGGCCGCAGCAGAGGACCTCCAGCGTCCGCCCGATCTGCTTCTGGGAAAAGTCGTCCATGATGCGCTCCTGCAGGGCATAAAGCTCCGCCTGACGGCGCTCCTTTACCTCCTCGGGGATCTGATCGGGCATCTCCGCCGCCGGAGAGCCCTCCTCCTGAGAATAGCAGAAAATGCCCACCCGTTCAAGCCTGTATTGCTCCAAAAAGTCATAAAGCTCCTGAAATTCCTCCTCCGTCTCTCCGGGGAAGCCCACGATCAGGCTGGTGCGGAGGATGGCGTCGGGCATCAGCGCCCGCAGCCGGCGGATGCGCTCCCGGATCAGCTGGCCGCCGCCCCGGCGGTTCATGTCCCGCAGGACCCGGTCGTTGATGTGCTGGATGGGGATATCAAAATAGTGGAGTACCTTGCGGCTGGCGGCCACAGTCTCCAAAAGCTCGTCGTCCATCTCGTCGGGATAGAGATAATGCAGCCGGATCCAGGAAATGCCGGGGATCTGCTCCAGCCTCCGCAGCAGATCGGAAAGCCGCCGGCGGCCATAGAGATCCAGCCCGTAGCGGGTGATATCCTGCGCCACTACCAGAAGCTCCCGCACGCCGGACTCCGCCAGGCGCTGGGCCTCCTCCACCAGCGCTTCCATGGGCGCGGAACGGAAGGCCCCGCGGATCATGGGGATGACGCAGTAGGAGCACCGGTTGTCGCAGCCCTCCGCAATACGGAGATAGGCGGAATACCGGGGCGTCAGCAAGACCCTGTTCCCTGTCAGGCTGCTTTGCTCCCTGGGTGCAAAGTATTCCCGCCGGGGCGAGGCGCTGAGCGCGCCCTGGACGGCCTCCACGATGCTGTCGTAGCTGCCGGTGCCCAGCGCGGCGTCCACCTCCGGCAGCTCCCGGAGAAAGTCGCTCTGGTATCGCTGGGTCAGGCAGCCGGTAACGATCAGCGCCCGCAGCTTGCCCTGTTTTTTCAGCTCCGCCAGCTCCAGAATCGCTTGAATGGCCTCGCTCTTGGCGCTGTCAATAAAGCCGCAGGTATTGACGATGGCCGCGTCGGCCCCCTCCGGCTGCTGCACCAGCTCCATGCCCGCCTGCTGCAAAAGGCCCAGCATCTGCTCGGAATTCACCAGATTTTTGGCGCAGCCCAGCGATAATAAATATACTTTGATCGGTCTCACTCTGTATCCTCCAGTTGATCGGCATAGCGCCGCAGCGCCGCCCGGATCTCCTCCCAGGAAAATCCCCGGCGGAACAAACCGTCGGAGACCTTTTTCAGCATCCGGCGGTCCGGGGCCTGCCCACTCAGTTTTCCCTCGATATAGCGCCGCAGGCGCTCCGGATCGGCCTGATATTCCTCCATGGCCGCTTCCAGCGCCTCCGGCTCCAGCTTCTTTTCCCGCAGCTCCTGCCGGATGCGGCCCGCGCCGTAGCCCCGGGCGGAAAGCTCCCGCACCAGCAGACGGCCGTATTCCGCGTCGTTCAGATAGCCCAGCTGCTGCAGCCGCTCCACCGCGTATTCCGCAAGCTCCGGCTCCAGCCCCTTTTCCAGCAGCCGGTCATACAGGGCGCGGGCGCTCCGCTGACGGTACTGCAATACATTGGCCGCAGTGCGCAGCGCCCTGTCCCGGGCCTGCTGCTCCGGCGACTCCGTCAAAACAGGCTCCACGGGGCTCAATCGTCTTCAAAATCGTCGGCAAAGACCTCTACGCTGCCGTTTTTCCCGCCCCGGGCAGGGGCCTTGGCGGCAGGCGCAGCCTTGGCCGAAGCGCTCTTCCCAGGCTCGCCCTTGGCGGCGGGCTGCTCCTGATTCTTGAGCTTTTCGATGATCTGGGCCTCCACCTGGGCCATGATCTCCGGGTGCTCCCGGAAATACTGCTTGGCGGCATCCCGGCCCTGGCCCAGACGCTCGTCGCCCATATAGAACCAGGCGCCGGACTTCTGCAGCAGGCCGAACTTCAGGCCCATATCCAGCACCTCGCCCACCCGGGAGATGCCCTCGCCGTACATGATGTCGAACTCCGCCTCCTTGAAGGGCGGCGCGATCTTGTTTTTGACCACCTTGGCCCGCACCCGGTTGCCCACGGGGGTGGAGCCGTTTTTCAGCGTCTCGGTGCGGCGGATATCAATGCGGACGCTGGCATAGAACTTCAGCGCGCGGCCGCCGGTGGTGGTCTCGGGGTTGCCGTACATGACGCCGATCTTTTCCCGCAGCTGGTTGATGAAGATCACCGCGCAGTTGCCCTTGGAAATGGCGCCGGCCAGCTTGCGCAGGGCCTGGCTCATCAGGCGGGCCTGCAGGCCAACAAAGCTGTCGCCCATTTCGCCCTCGATCTCCGCCTTGGGCACCAGGGCCGCCACGCTGTCCACCACCAGCACATCCACCGCGCCGGAGCGCACCAGCGCTTCCGCGATCTCCAGGGCCTGCTCGCCGGTGTCCGGCTGGGAGACCAGAAGGCTGTCGGTATCCACGCCCAGCGCCTTGGCATAGACCGGATCCAGCGCATGCTCTGCGTCGATAAAGGCGGCTTCGCCGCCCTGCTTCTGGGCGGAAGCCACCACATGGAGCGCCAGCGTGGTCTTGCCGGAGGATTCCGGCCCGTAGACCTCGATGATGCGTCCCCGGGGGACGCCGCCGATGCCCAGCGCCACATCCAGCGAAAGAGACCCAGTGGAAATAGCCTCCACCTGCATGGCCGCGTTTTCGCCCAGACGCATCACCGTACCCTTGCCGAATTGCTTCTCCAGCTGCTGCAGCGCGGTTTCCAGAGCTTTCTGTTTGTCCATTTTCAGGCACCTCTTTTATCGTAAAATCATCTGTTTTTCTTTAATATAGCATAGAAAAAGCAAAAACGCAACATTTGTTCGATTAAAACACATAATACCGGAAGGTGGTCTCCGCGATCTCCTTCATGATCTCAAACATCTCATCCTCCGTCCATTCCGCCTCCCGGAAATACATGGAGACCGGCGCAAAGGCGTTGTGGTCGGCGCTGCCGTCCCGCTTGAAGACATAGGTGCGGTTCAGCGGATAAAACTCGTTGAGCATGCTCACCTTGGACAGCACGGTCTTTTCCTCCGGACGGAAATCGCAGCCTGAGCCGAAGCAGACGAAGGGCGTGACCTTGTCCTGATTCATCATGGCCCGGATGCCGGTGAGATTTTTTCCCAGCCGCTCGATGGCGTTGCCCGTGGCCTGGGCGGTCTTGCCCTCCCGGAGCCGCTGGTCGTTGGTCCCCTGATGCTTGACCTCGGCAAAGAGCAGCGGCAGCTTTTCTCCGTCCTTTTCCAGAAACAGCACGCCGCCGTCCGGAATGATGCTCCGGTCCAGATAATCGAAGTCAAACTCCCTGCGGCAGCCGTTTCGCCGGATATGGGCCACCATATCCTCCACCTTCAGCGCCTTTTCAAAGGCCAGACCGCAGCCGGGATAGGTCTCCGCAAAGTCGAACCGGGCCTGCAGATAGCCGATCACCCGCTGCATGGCGGCGTAGACGGCCTTGTCCTCCAGCTGGGACTTTCGGTTTTTGGGCTTGTGCTGCTCCGTGCGCAGGCGAAGGCGGTCTGATTGCCGCGGCATAAACGAATCCTCCCTTCCCGGCGGCCTCAGGCCCCGGTGTCCACCAGAAACAGATATTCCGAAACATAGGTCTCTCTCGCCGCCAGATTGCGGGAGGCCCGATAGGCGTTGTAGCGGATCTCCTGCCGCCGGACCCGTCCCAGACCGGAGAGCAGCCGCTCCATCTCGGCAAGGGGGATAAAGCCCTCGGAATTGTAGGAGACCAGCAAAAACCGGGCCCGAAGCCCCTGAAGCAGGGCGGAAAAGGCCGCCAGCGCCCGGCCGGCCTTGTTATAATCCGAGCGGTTCCAGTCCTCCGGAATGCCGGAGACCCGGCTGCACCGTTCCGGAAGACGGTTTTCCGCGATGAGATTCAGCATGAAATAATTGGAGCCGTAGGGATGCTGGTTATAGGGCGGATCCAGATAGGCCAGATCCAGCGGCGGTAGCAGCGCCGGCAGCGCGGCCGCGTCCTGCTGCAGCACCCGGCTCTCGCAGCAAAAGCGGGAAAGCACCGGCTCCTGCACCTGAATGGGCGAAAGGATCCGGGAAAGAGCGTTTTCTCCGTTGCCGCCAAACTTTCCAAGGCCCGTGCGGCTGTCTTTATAAAAGCCCTTGAACACCCCGCCGGTATTGTTGTGGACGGAGGCCTCCGCCAGCAGAGGCGCCAGAAAATAGGACTGCAGCGGCGCAGGCATGGATCCGATCTCCGCCCGCAGCGTGTCGATGCGCCGGGCGTTTTCCGCGGTGTAGAAGACCCGCTCCCCCGGCCGGATGTTTTTGTCGTCTGCGGGTGCATAGTGCCGGGCGATGATGCCCTCCAGCAGCGGCTGCTCCAGCCGCCGCTCCAGCGTCTGCCGCCAGCGGGCGCATTCCGCCGCGGGGTAGTCCTCCCGGTTCGTCAGGTAACATTCGTTGATGACGCGGCTGTAGGTCTCCAGATCGTTCACATAGAGCAGGGCGGCGTGCTGCTTCAAAAGCCTTGCCACCGCGCCGGAGCCGGAAAACACATCGGCGCACACCAGCCTCCGCCCGCCCAGCGCCTGCCGCGCCAGCCGGATCTGCCGGTCGATCTGGGGCAGCAGCGCCCGCTTGTTGCCAAGATAGGTGATGAGCTGGGAGGTAAGATAGGCCGGATCCTCCCGGATTCTTCCGGTCATAGGCCCTGTTCCCAGCAGCCCGTCACCACCCGTTCCACGCCGGCCAGATCGCAGAAATACTGCACCTTGCTGTAGCCCGCCTGCTCCAGAATGGCCATGACGGCCTCAAACTGTCCCAGCCCCACCTCAAAGGCCAGCGTTCCGCCGGAGGTCAGGGCCGGCGCATAGTTCCGGCTGACGGCCCGGTAAAAGTCCAGCCCGTCTGCGCCGCCGTCCAGCGCCATATGTGGCTCCTTCTGCACCTCGATGTCCAGCGTGGGGATCTCCTCCGTGGGGATATAGGGCGGATTGCACACGATGAGCTGGAAGCGGCCCAGCACCGGATCCGCCGGCTTTGCGGCGTCTGCCTGAAAGGCCAGCGCCCGCCCCGTCAGGTGCAGGGCGGTAATATTGTGCCGGGCGACCTCCAGCGCAGGCTCGGAAAGATCGGCAAAGACGCCGTGGATCTCGTCGCTGACATGCTTCAGGATCGCCAGGCCCACGCAGCCCGTGCCGCAGCACAGATCCAGAAAGCGGCCCCGGGTCCGGCTGCTCATCAGGGCAATGCCCCGTTCTGCCAGCGTCTCCGTGTCCGGCCGGGGGATCAGCGTGTCCTCCGTCACCTCCAGCGGCAGGCCGTAAAACTCCCACCGGCCGGTGATGTGCTGCAGGGGCACGCCGCTGTAGCGCCGCGCCTTCAGCGCGTCGATCTTCGCCTCGTCCTTTTCGAAAATATACTGTCCGCGCTTTTCAAAGAATTCCTCCGGCCCCAGCCCCAGCGCAAAGGCCACCAGCTCCCGGGCCTCCAGAGAATAGCCCGCGATGCCCCTTCGCTTGAACTCGGCCCGAAGGTCCAGATATGCGTCGTTTACCGTTCGGATCATTACCAGTTGTCCTCCTCTTCCCGCTGGGGGATGACTTCCTTCATGGCAAGGATGGCCACCTCGATCATGGAGTCGTCCGGCTCCGCCGTGGTGAGCCGCTGCAGCGCCAGCCCCGGCGCCCGCAGGGCCATGGTGAACCAGTTGTCGTGCCGCCCTGCAAAGCGGTTGATCTCGTAGCTGATGCCCGCCACCACCGGCAGCATGCACAGCCGCAGCGCCATCCGCGCCAGCGGGCTGCCCCAGCGCAGCAGGGAGAAGAGCAAAATGCTCAGAAGCATCACCATAAACAGAAAGCTGGTGCCGCACCGGGGATGGAAGCGGCTGCAGGGGCGCACATTGTCCACCGTCAGCTCCAGACCCTTTTCATAGCAGGTGATGGTCTTGTGCTCCGCGCCGTGATACATATAGGTCCGATGCACATCCTTCTGCCGGGAGGTGATGAAAATGAAGGCCAGAAAGATGCAGATGCGGAAGGCGCCCTCGATCAGGTTCCGCAAAATGGCGGGCATCCGGTCGCCCAAAAGGCCCGCCAGCAGCGTGGGCAGCAGGATAAACAGCGCGATGGGAATGGCAATGCCGAAGACCATGGCCGCGCCCATCAGCACCTTTTCCAGCTTTTCCGAGCCCAGCTTGCGCTCCAGCCACTGCTCAAAGCGGCCCGGCTCCGCCGCGTCGCCGTCCTCGATAAAATCTGCGGAATAGGTCAGGGCGCCCATGCCGAATTTCATGGAATCCCAGAAGGACACCACGCCCCGCACCACCGGCAGTCTGGCCCAGGCGCCGTGGGTATTGGTGCCGTGGGGCTCCAGCTTGACCACCGGCTCCTGCCCGGGCTTGCGGCAAACGATGGCCGTCCGCTCCGGGCCGCGCATCAGGATGCCCTCAATGAGCGCCTGACCGGCGATGGTGGTCTTTTTTCCGTTTTTATTCTGATTTTTGTTGTCGTTTGCCATAAAAGGTCTCTCCTTTGCGCTCATGCTTCCCCGGAAGCCTTGCGATACAGCGGCAGGGTGATGATCACATCCGTCCCCTGCCCCAGGGTGCTCTCAATATCCAGCGTGCCGCCGTGCATCTGCACGATGTCGCTGCAGACGGAAAGGCCGATGCCTGTGCCGCGGCCCTTGGCGCTGCCCTTATAAAACTTCTGCTTGACGAAGGGCAGCTCGTCCGGCGGGATGCCCTGACCAAAATCCCGGATGTGTACCACGGCGCTGCCCTCCGCCGCCTGAGCCGTGACCTGGACCCGGTCGCCGTCCTTGCCGTATTTTCCGGCGTTGTCGATGATGTTCAGAAACACCTGCTTCAGCCGGTTTCGGTCGGCAAAGACCATCAGCGGCTCCTCCGGCTCCTCATAGTCGATGCGCAGGCCCTCCTGCCGGAGCATATCGGTGTAGGTGAACACTGCATCGTAAAGCTCGCCCCGCAGGTCGAAGGGCTCCGTTTGCAGGCGCATACCGCCGCTCTCGATGCGGGAAAAATCCAAAAGCTCCTCCACCATCTGCGAGAGGCGGCGGGTCTCCTTTTTGATGATATCCAGCCCCTGCAGCGCCAGCGTATGATCGTCCAGCCCGCTCTCCACGGTGTCTGTCCAGCCGGCGATGGCCGTCAGCGGCGTGCGCAGCTCGTGGGAAACGGAGGAGATAAAGTCGTTTTTCGTTTTTTCCGACCGGGAAAGCTCCGAGGACATCTCGTTCAGCGTCCGGCACAGCTCCCCGATCTCGTCGTCGTATTCCGTGTCGATCTGGATGCCGTATTGTCCGCCGGTGATCTTTTTGGCGAATTCATTGATCTTCAAAACCGGCGTCACGATGGAGCGCAGGAAAAAGCTGTTGGAAAAGATCACCAGTGCCGCGATCACCGCAAACACGCCGGCGGCAATGAGATAGACCTGCACCAGCTGCCGGTCCAGCTGCTGGAGCGAGGTCACATAGCGCACGGCGCCGATGATCCGGCCGCTTTTGTAAAACAGCGGCGCCGTCACCGCCATGACCTTTTCCTCCGTCAGCGTGTCGTAGCCCACATAGGGCGCGATCCTGCCGGTGGAAAAGGCCTGAGAGATCTCCTCCGTCTGAGGCGTGAAGCCCGCCGTCAGGCCGTTGGAGGAAAACATCACCCTGCCCCGGTCGTCCAGCATCTGCATCTCCACCCGGTCTGCCAGACCGAAGCTCTGGACCATGTTGCGGCCGTATTCATAAAACTCGCTGTAGCTGGAGCTGAAATAGCGGTTCATGTATTTGGCCTGAGTGTCTGCCCGGGTGGCCAGCAGCGACTCCATGGCGGAATAGTAGTAATAGGTCACGCCCATGGCTGCTACCAGCGCCAGCAGCAGCAGCACCAGCAGCACCATGCTGATGCTGTTGAGAAACCAGCGCCGCTTGATGCCGCTCTCCAGCCCCAGCCGGGCCAGAAAGGGCTTTTTTCCCTTGTGCTTTGCTTCTGCGGGCATGGGCGCGCTCCTTTCTTCGGGATATTCTTCGGGATAAGCTCCGGCGGCCCTCAGGCCTGCCACTTATAGCCGTAGCCCCAGACGGTGACGATATGCCGGGGGGCGGCGGCGTCTTCCTCGATCTTCAGCCGCAGACGGCGGATGTTCACATCCACCACCTTCAGATCCCCCTGATATTCCGGACCCCAGACCAGCGCCAGAATATTGTCCCGGGAGAGGGCCTTGTCCGGGTTTTCCAAAAAGGTCTTCATGATCAGATATTCCACCTGGGTCAGCTCGATCTTCTTGCCCAGGCATTTCAGCTCCCGGGAGCGCAGATTCAGTTCATAATCCCCGCTGACCAGACTGTCGCTCTGGAAGCCCGCGCCGCAGACCCGGCGGTAGAGCGCGTCTACCCGGGCCACCAGCTCCGCCACGGAGAAGGGCTTGGTCACATAATCGTCTGCGCCGGTCATCAGGCCCGTGACCCGGTCGCTCTCCTGCCCCATGGCCGTGAGCATGATGACGCCCATCTTGCTGCCCATGCCCCGGATGCGGCGGCACACATCAAAGCCGCTGATGTCCGGCAGCATCACATCCAGAATGGCGATGGCCACATCCCGGTGGTCCCGGAGATGCTCTGCCGCTTCCTCGCCCAGCGCGAACTCCACGGTCTCATAGCCGGCCCGCTTCAGGTTGATCACCACAAAGGCGCGGATATTGTCCTCATCCTCCAGCACAAGCACTTTTTTCTTCATCTTAATAATCCTCCGACTTCCAGCTGATCTCTATGGTGTGGAACAGGCTCCGGACGGTTTCCTCCGAAAGGATGGTGTTCAGCCGCTCACCCTGCTCCGGGACGGTATAGCCGTAAATGCCGCTGACGGTGCTGTCCAGCGTTTTGACGCCCCGGTAAATGCGGGATTCCGCCTCCCGGTTGTCGCCGCCGAAATACCAGATGGTGAGCACCGGCACCCGCTCCTGCTGGCTGCCGGAATCGTAAAAGACCGTCTGGGTCATATAGGCGTTTTGGCTGCGCTCCGCGCAGATCTGATCGCTCCATTTTTCCGGCCACATGAGATACCATTTTTCCGCCGCGTTGTGGAAGGTGCTGCAGACCTGCCGGCTCTCGCCGGAGGCCAGCGGATCCACCCAGTCCAGCCGGCAGCGGGTCTCGATCTCGCTGCTCTCCCGCTCGTAAAAATGCCCCACGGGCACATCCAGCACGCCGTCGCCGTTAATGTCTGTGCAGTAGACCGGGCTGCTGCGCCAGGTGACGCTGCCGGAGCCGCTGGAGGGATCCAGCGTGCGGTTGACGGCGGTATGCCCGTCGTAGCAGATCAGATCGGTCACATAGCCGCCCATAGTGGCGGCGCTGTCGATATAAAGGGCCATCTGCTGGTCCTGCAGCTGGCCGAAGACCATGCTGTTGACGCTTTTGACCTCCACGCACAGCGGCGCTTCAAACAGCAGATAATATTCCTCCTCCCGGCAGACATAGGCC
>USML01000021.1 GCA_900555855.1 uncultured Eubacteriales bacterium
CGGACATGTGCCGGGAAAAAACACCGTAACCCGCCAAATTTTCGCAAAAATTTGGTGAAACCGGCCCGCAGGCCGGAGCCACGGCCCTTCTGGGCCGCGCCGCGAGTGCGGCGTGTATGGCGCGGAAGCCCGCATTTCGGGCGACCAGAGCCTATCAAATAAGATGGGGCCCCCGCAAAACGAGTTTTGCGGGGAAGAAAACCCAGCGAAGCGGTTTTTCGACAGCCTCAAGCGGCGGAGGGCATCCTCCGCCGCTTTTCTGCGGGAAAACGGCTTTTTTCTTCAGCGCAGGCTTTCTGCCAGAAGCTCTGCCGCCCGCTGGGGCGTGAGGGCGGCGTCTCCCGCGTCGGTGTCGGCAAACCAGGTGACCTCCACCAGCTGACAGCCCTTCTGCAGGATCAGCGTGGGGAAGAAGTCGGTATAGGCCTCCGCCAGATCGGCGTCCACCGGCTCCAGCGAGATCGCTTTCCAGTGCTTCCGGCTGCCGCGCAGGCGGTCATAGCGAATGCGCTCCTTTGCCAGCAGACGGGCCACCCAGGGCCGGGGCGTTTTGTAATAATCCACATAGAGCGTGACGCGGAAGCTGGCGCCGTCCGGCAGACGCACTGTGCCCCGTTCCTTGAACTGAATGACCTCCGGGGCCAGCCAGTCGCCGCTCTCCCGGTATACATTGGAAGAAAAGGCGGCGGCGGTGTCGGTCTCGTCCCGGGTGAAGCTCCCCTCCGGGAAGAGCTCTGCCAGCGTGGCAAAGGGGAAGGGCTCCTGCCGGGCGGACAGGGGCAGATCGGCCTCCGGCGTCAGCGTTCCCGTTCCCCAGCGGATCAGAAAGCACAGAAGAAAGCCCAGCCAAAGGGCCGACCATGCGCCCTTGCAGAGCAGATAACGCCGTCCGCTGCGCTGCCAGCCGTCGCTGCAGGGCAGCGCGCCGGTCTGCAGGAGGGATTTCCGCTCCCGGATCAGAAACCGCAGCCGGAGCAGCGGCAAAACCAGCAGCATCCCCGCTGCAAGGATCAGCAGCCACAGCAAAAACCAGCTGCCGACGGCCACCGCCGCGTGCAGCGGTGCAAAGCGCCGCCCCAGACCAAACAGAACGAAATACAAGGCGGCGATGATGGCGCTGCCCCGCAGATCCTTTTCCACCCGCTTCAGCGTCATGGCCTGGATGGCGGGGTCGGTGTTCAGCTCCGGGGCGGCGGGATCCTCCGTGCGGTAGACAGAAAAGCCCTGGCGGGAGCAGACATAGTCCCAGCCGAACTCCTTCGCCAGCTCTGCCTGCCCTTCGTCCTCCGGACGGTCCTCCGCAAGGAAGGAGCGCTTCCGGCCGCTGACGGTAAGACGGTAGCGGCACTGCCGGGGCACTCCCCGCGCAAAAATGCCGAAGCCCAGAAAAAAACCGTCCTCGGATAAATGCAGGCCGCTGGCGGCCATGGCCTCCAGCCAGCTTTCCGTCCCGGCGATGTCATAATAGGGCGCCGGGATGGGCCGGTAAACAAAATGCGGCTCCCGGGCGCCGGTGTCAGCAGTCCTCATAGCTGTCTCCTTTCTCCGCGTCGGCAAGGCAGCAGCGCAGCCGCGCCAGCTCCTCCTGATAGGCACGGATCCCCAGCGGGGTGACGGCATAGGTGCGCTTGCGCCCCTCCACCTGGATCTCCGTGATATAGTTTTGCTGCAAAAACCGTGCCAGAATGGTGTAAAGAGTGGCGGGCCCCAGCCGGAGCCTGCCGCCGCTGCGGCGCAGGATCAGTTCTGCCGCGTCTGTGCCGCAGAGCGGGCCCTGCTGAAAGGCCATCAAAACATAAAACATGGTCTCCGTCAGCGTCTCCATGGCTTTTTTCGGCATGGCGCACCTCCAATATCGTAACATGATATCAAGTAACGATATTATAACGCCTGTCTTTTTGCCTGTCAAGTGCATTTTCATTGACATTTTCCGCCGCTGCGGCTATACTGCCATATTGGAGCGTTTTTTGGAAAAGGGGAGCAGATATGAGCGGGATCAAGAGCTTTGTAAAACAAAATCCGGTGATGTGCGTGGCGCTGCTGGCGGCTGCGGCCACGGCCTGCTTTGTGCCGCCGGACAGAGAATATCTGAGCTATTTTGATTTCCGGACGCTGACCTGTCTGTTCTGCGTGCTGGCAGTGATCTGCGCCCTGAAAAACATCCAGTTCTTCTACCTGCTGGCCCGCAAGGTGGTGGAGTGCTTCGGCAATTTGCGCCGGGCTATTATCGCGCTGGTCTATATCACCTTTTTGGGCTCCATGCTCATCGCCAACGATATGGCGCTTCTGACCTTTCTGCCGCTGGGCTATTATGTTCTGCATCGCACCGGCAAGGAGCACTGCATGGCCATCGTTTTTATCCTGCAGAACATCGCCGCAAATCTGGGCGGCATGCTTACGCCCTTCGGCAACCCGCAGAATCTTTATCTTTACAGCCATTTTCAGATCCCCGGCGGCCAGTTCGTGGGCATCATGCTGCCCTCCTTTCTGCTGTCTATCGCGCTCATTACCCTGTGCTGCTTTCTGATCCCTCGGGATCCGCTGCAGCTCCGGGGAGAACGGGCGGCGCTGCCAAAGGGGCGGACGGCCCTCTATCTGGCGCTGTTTGCGCTGGCCATCGCCATCGTGTTCCGGGGCGTGCCCTATTGGATCGGCCTGATCGTCATTCCGGCGGCGCTGCTGCTGGCCGACCGGAAGGCGCTGGCCATGGTGGACTATCCGCTGCTTCTGACCTTCTGCTTTTTCTTCATTTTTTCCGGAAATCTGGCCCGGATCCAGGCGGTGCGGGCCTTTTTCGGCGGACTTCTGGCGAAAAACACCCTGCTGGTCAGCGTCCTTTCCTGCCAGTGCATCAGCAATGTGCCCTCCGCCATCCTGCTTTCCCAATTCACGGAAAACTATCCTGCCCTGCTGGTGGGCGTCAATATCGGCGGCGTGGGGACGCTGATCGCGTCTCTGGCCAGCCTGATCACCTTCCGGGAATATCAGAAGCACAATCCCGGCACGGCGCTGCGCTATCTGCTGGTGTTTTCTGCCTTTAATTTCGCGTTTTTGTTCGTGCTGACGGGTTTTTCCCTTTGGATCGGATAAAATCGCAAAAAAGGCTTGCTTTTTCCAAAAAGTTTCGATACAATAACTTTTGCTTGAGGGAGTAGTCAGCGCGAAAGCGTTGCCTGTCAACACACTGACCGGGGCCTCCGGTCTGGCTTGCATTGAATGACGAGACTCATGCGCCGCAGCTTTGCGCGCGCATGCGTCTTTTTTTATCCGAAAACAAATCGGAAGGAGAATGCTTATGCTGTTCTGGAAGATCCTTTTGACGGAGTTCATCGCGGAAATGGGGGATAAGACCCAGCTGATGCTCATGGCCATGACCTCCCGCTTCAAGCTGCGGGATATCATCCTCGGCACGGCGGCAGCGGTGCTGGTGCTCAACGGATTGGCGGTGCTGGCCGGCGGCCTGGTCAGCGAGCTGGTGCCGGAATGGATCATCAAGCTGGTGGCGGCGCTGGCCTTCCTCTATTTCTCCTGGTCTTCCCTGAAGGGCGATGACGAGGAGGAAGAGGAGGCGGTCTCGTCGAAGAAGGGCCGTTTTGCGGCGCTTTCCGTCTTTGGGACCTTTTTCGTGGCGGAGCTGGGCGACAAGACGCAGCTCACCGCCATCACCTTTGCCGCCGATGCGGGCATGAAAAATGCGGTGGTGGTCTGGCTGGCATGTTCCGTCGGCCTGTTTGCGGCGGATATCCTGGGCATGCTGCTGGGGATGCTGCTGAAAAACAAGATGCCCGAGGGCTTTTTGAACACGCTGGCCTTTGTGATCTTTGCCGTCTTCGGCGTCATCACGCTGCGGGAGGGCCTGGCGATGCTGCTCACCGGCAGCCTGCCCCTCTGGATCACCATGGCGGCGGCGGTGCTGTTTGCGGCGCTGTGCTTTGTCACCGGGCAGAAAAAGCGCGGCAAAAAGGCCGTTTGAGCCGGTCTGCATATCGTCTTTGCAATGTGCCCATACTACCAAGAAAAGGAGCGGTGGTATGGGTACATTTTTCTTTCACGGAAGGATCTGGCGGGGAAACGGCGTGTTTGCCTCCGCCATGCTGGTGCGGAACGGGCGCATTGCGGCGCTGGGCACGGAGGAGGAGCTGCGGGAAATGGCGGCAGGCAGCGACCACATCGACTGTGGCGGCCGGGTGATGATCCCCGGCTTTCAGGAGGCCTGTCTCTGCCTGACGGCGGCTTGCTCTCCGGTGGTGCCCGGAGAATGCAGAGATTGGAGCTCCATCCGCCGGGCCTGTCTCCGTTGGCTGGAGGAGCATCCGAAAAGCGCAAAAAGGGGCCTTTATGCCTGTGTGCATTTCGGCGGCGCCGTGCCGGACCGGGGTGCGCTGGACGCCGTGCTGTCCGGCGCGCCGCTGGTGCTGGAGGATATCGCCGCCGGGGCTGCGGCGGTAAATACCTGCGGGCTGGAGCGGATGGAGCGGCGCGGCATCCCCGCGGCCTGCGCCCAATGGATGAGCTTTGATCAGGCGGGCAGACCCACTGGGCTGGTGCGGGGGCCGGCCTGCCGGCTTGCCATGGATGCGGCGCCGCACCTCTCCCAGCGGGAGCTGCGGCCCATGCTGGAGCAGATGCTGCGGCAGGCCGCGGCGCAGGGCGTCACCAGCCTGCAGAGCTGTGATCTGGGCCTGACGCTGCCCCACAGCGCCCTGCCGCTGCTGGAACGGATCTATGAGGAGGACGGCGGTCTGCCCCGGATGCAGTGCTTCCGCTGGCCTGCCGGAGGGGACCATCTGCCGCCCCGCTCCCACCTGGCAGAATCCGGCAGGCAGCCCACCCGGGGCGCGCTGCTGGCCATGCAGGAATGTGACCTGCTGAACTTCCGCCTGAGCCGGGAGCTGCTGGGCCGGCTCATCCGGGCCGCAGGCAAGAAGGGAATGCAGCTCTGGATCCGTGCGCAGGGGGAAAGGCAGATGGAGGAGGTCCTGGAGCAGTGGGAAAAGCTGCCCTTCGGCCAGGGCAACCTGCAGCGGGCGGTGATCCTTGGGGCGCAAAACACCAGCGACGCCCTGCTGAAGCGTCTGGGACAGCAAAAGCTGGGCGTGGCCATGCTGCCGGCGCGGCTGGCAGAGGATCTGCACCGCTGGGGCGGAAGGCCGGGGGCGCATCCCTGCGCCGTCAAAACGCTGCTGCGGCTGGGGGCCCATGTGGGCTTTGCCGGGCTGGACGAATGCCGCCCCTTTGCCGGGCTGCAGGCCGCAGTGAGCCTGCCGGAGCCGGAACGGCTCAGCCGGGAGGAGGCGCTGGAGGTCTATACCAGCGGCAGCGCCTGGCTGCAGTTCAAGGAGGATTTTCTGGGGCGGCTGGCCCCGGGCTATGCCGCCGATCTGCAGCTGCTGGACCGGGATTATTTCACCTGCCCCCGGGAGGAGATCGGGAGCATCCGTCCGGTGCTGGTGATGGCGGCGGGCAAGCCCCTGCTGCGGGAGATCTGACCTTCCTGCCCTATTGACAAATCCCGCCCGGGCACTTATACTATGGCCAATGGCAGAGTAGATCTGCGCGTGTTCAGTGCCGGCGGGACGGGGAGTTGTCCGCCGGACGAAACGGCCCGTTTGGGCCTGCAGTGCGCACTTCGCATCCCGCTGCCGCGGACAGGAGACCGTTCCCCTGTTGCGGCGTTCTGCGCTTCAAACCGGAAGGAGGCGCAGGAGAGCTGCCAAAACAGAAAGGAAGGTCTTTTTTTCATGCGGTTTTCCAGTCTCTGGTCGGGGGATTACTGGCGGCAGGCGCGGGACGCGCTGAAGCAGCCCCGGCTGCTGGCGGTGAGCGCGCTGCTGCTGGCGGCGTCCATCGCCATTGCCAGCGTATTTATCCCGCTGCCCGCCAATCTGCGGGTCTATTTCAGCTTTTTGCCCAAGGCGCTGTGCGGCGCGGTGTGCGGGCCGGTGTGCGGCGTTCTGTTCGGCGCGGCGGCAGACCTGCTGGGCTATATGCTCCATCCCAGCGGCGGATTTTTCTTCGGCTATACCCTTTCCTCCATGACGGGGATGCTGCTTTATGGGCTGGGCCTCTTTCGGGCAAGGCTCACGCCGCGGCGGCTGGCGATCACAAAGCTGGCGGTGAATCTGCTGTGCAATGTGGGGCTGGGCGCCCTCTGGAGCGCCATGCTCTATCAAAAGGGCTATCTTTTCTATCTGGGCACCAGCCTGATCAAAAATCTGGCCCTCTGGCCGGTGGAGACGCTGCTGCTGTGGCTGATGTTTCGGACGCTCTGCCCGGTGCTGCAGAAGCAGGGGCTGCTGCCCACAGAGGAGAAAAAGGGATAGAAAGCAAAACGCCGCCGCGTTCCTGAGAACGCGGCGGCTTGTATTTGGTTCGTGCGCAGTGCGGTCAGTCAAAGGTCCGCATCTTATAGTTGCAGAGGTGGAGCGTCTCCGCGCTGCCGTCGGCAGCAGTCCGGATGGCGGTCATATCCGTATAGTGGAAGGGGTCGCCATGGCTGCAGGTGGTGCCTTCTGTGATGACCCAGCCGTCAGCCTCATACTGCGCAAGGGTCTCCTGCCAGGCGGCCTTCGCCTTGGCGGCAGGAGTAGGCTCCGCCTGCTGCTCCGTTCCGCCCGCACCGCAGCCGGCAGCGGCCAGCAAAAGACATACCGCCAGCAAAAGCGGCAAAAGCCGGAGAGGTCTGCGCTTGCCATCGATCATAAAGATACGCTCCTTTCTTGCTCCTGAAAACATATGCTTCCTGCTTTTGATTACTCAATATATATCATGAATGCCACCGAAAGTCAATCAAAAAAAACGCCAAGATTTTTTTGGCGTTTTTTATGCAAAATAAATATTTTGCTTGCTTTGCAGGGGCGCTTACTGCGCCTGCTGCTCCAGCAGATAGCGGGCCACGGCCACGCCGCTGGCAGACGCATGGGAAAGGGAATGGGTAACGCCGGAGCAGTCGCCGATGACGAAAAGGCCCTTCCGCCGGGTCTCCAGATGCTGGTCAATCTGCACCTCCATGTTGTAAAACTTGACCTCCACGCCATAGAGCAGCGTGTCGTCGTTGGCAGTGCCGGGGGCGATCTTGTCCAGGGCGTAGATCATCTCGATGAGCCCATCCAGGATCCGCTTGGGGATCACCAGGCTCAGGTCGCCGGGGGTGGCGGTGAGGGTGGGCGTCACGAAGCATTCCTGAATGCGCTTTTCCGTGCTGCGCCGGCCGCGCACCAGGTCGCCGAAGCGCTGGACCATCACGCCGCCGCCCAGCATATTGGAGAGCCGGGCGATGCTCTCGCCATAGCCGTTGCTGTCCTTGAAGGGCTCGGAAAAATGCTTGCTCACCAGCAGGGCAAAGTTGGTGTTTTCCGTGTGCTTGGCCGGGTCCTCATAGCTGTGGCCGTTGACGGTGACGATGCCGTTGGTGTTTTCCGTCACCACCACGCCGTGGGGGTTCATGCAGAAGGTGCGCACCAAATCTTCAAACTTCGCGGTGCGGTAGACGATCTTGCTTTCATAAAGCTCGTCGGTCAGATGGGAAAAGATCTCTGCAGGCAGCTCCACCCGGACGCCGATATCCACCCGGTTGGAGCGGGTGGGGATATCCATGGCTTCGCAGACGGATTCCATCCATTTGCTGCCGCTGCGGCCCACGGAGATGACGCAGGTGCTGCCGGTGAAGGTCTCGCCGTTGGCGGAGATCTCAAAGCCGCCCTCCACGCTCCGGACGGACTGCACGGGGCAGTCGAAGTGGAAGTCCACCCGGTCCCGCATCTCTTCGTAGAGATTTTCCAGCACCACATAGTTGATGTCTGTCCCCAGATGGCGGACTTGGGCGTCCAGCAGGTGCAGGCCGTTTTCCAGACAGGTCTTTTTGATGGAGGTGTTGGCGGTGGAATAGAGCCGGGTGCCCTGGCCGCCGTGGGAAAGATTGATCTCGTCCACATAGCGCATCAGGTCCAGCGCCTGCTGCTTGCCCACATATTCATAGAGGGTCCCGCCAAACTGATTGGTGATGTTGTATTTGCCGTCGGAAAAAGCGCCTGCGCCGCCAAAGCCGCTCATGATGGAGCAGGCCTTGCAGCCGATGCAGGTCTTGATCTTTACGCCGTCGATGGGACAGCGGCGGCTGGCCAGCGGACGGCCCATCTCAAACACGCCGATCTTCAGCGGCTTCTTCGCGCGGAGCAGCTCATAGGCGGTGAAGATGCCGCCGGGGCCCGCGCCAATGATGATGACATCGTAATTCATGATCAGGCTCCTGTTCTCATTCGCGATTTTCAAAAGAAAACGGCTCCATATCCCTTCGCAGGGATACAGAGCCGTTTGGTGTATCCTCATTTACCCTATCATAAAAGAAAAAGCGCTGTCAAGAGAAAAAAGAAAAATGAAAGAAAATTTACACTTCTGCCCGCCAGAGCCCATCCCGGGAGCAGAAGGCATAGGCGGCCACGGGGAAGTCGCCCTCCAGACGAAACACCGCCCGGGGCGGCCCGGCCGGCGGCAGCAGACGGTATTGTCCGCCGTAGCGGGTCTGGAGCAGAATCCAGAGGATCCGGTGCTCCGGCAGGGAGGGATGGGGCTGGGCGCCCACCTCCACGGTGACGGTGTCGCCCTGCAGGCGCACCCGGGGCAGATGGGTCTCCGCGGGCTCGCCGCCCTCCGGGCCGGTCTTGGACAGCAGGACGGTCATGGGCCTGCCGCAGCAGCAGAGACAGCCCTCGCCCTCCCGCAGCAGCGCCGCCAGACTGCCGCAGCAGGGACAGCGGAAAAATAAGTGCTCCATGCCAAAGCCTCCCTTTTGCAAACAGCATATGCGCCGGGAGCCGCCATTATGCGTCTTGACAAAAAATCCGGGGACCGCTACAATAGAAGAGGAAAAATCGTCCGCCTGCGGCGGACAGAATGGAGCGAAGAAGCATGGAAAATAAGGTTGCATGGAAGAAATATTCCGGCCAGGACCTGCAGGCGCTGGAGCAGCTCTGCGGCGAATACAAGACCTTCCTGGATGAAGGCAAGACAGAACGGGAATGTGTGAAGGAGGCCGTGGCCATGGCAGAGGCCGCCGGCTACCGGGAGCTGTATGCCGCCCTGAAGGCCGGCCAGCCCCTGGCTCCCGGCGCAAAGCTCTATGCCGTCTGCATGGAGAAGACGCTGGCGCTATTCCATCTGGGCCAGCAGCCTTTGGAGCAGGGCATGAACATCCTGGGCGCGCACATCGATTCTCCCCGGGTGGATGTGAAGCAGAATCCCCTGTATGAAAACGAGGGCTTCGCCTATCTGGACACCCATTACTACGGCGGCATCAAGAAATATCAGTGGGTGACCCAGCCCATGGCGATCCATGGCGTCATCGTCCGGAAGGACGGCGCCGTGCAGGAGGTCCGCATCGGCGAGGACGAGAGCGACCCGGTGTTCGTCTTCTCCGATCTGCTGATCCATCTTGCCGGCCAGCAGCAGGAGAAAAAGGCCGCGCAGGTGATCCCCGGCGAGAGCCTGGATCTGCTGGTGGGCAACCGTCCGCTGGAGGAGAGCGCGCTGGAAAAGGACGAGAAGAGCGCCGTCAAGGCCAATGTGCTGGCGCTGCTCCGGGAAAAATACGGCGCGGAGGAGGCGGACTTCGCTTCTGCCGAGCTGGAGATCGTCCCCGCCGGCAAGGCACGGGACTGCGGCTTTGACCGGAGCATGATCCTGGCCTACGGTCAGGACGACCGCATCTGCGCCTTCACCTCCCTCTGGGCCATGCTGCAGGAAAGCGAGACGCCCCGGCGCACCGCCTGCTGCCTGCTGGTGGATAAGGAGGAGATCGGCAGCGTGGGCGCTACCGGTATGTCCTCCCTGTGGTTTGAAAATGTGGTGGCGGAGCTGATCGCCGCCCTGCAGGGCGAATCCTATCTGGCCACCCGCCGGGCGCTGGCCGCTTCCCGGATGCTTTCCTCCGATGTGAGCGCCGGCTATGATCCCCTGTTTGCCGAAGCCTTTGAAAAGCGCTCCTCCGCCTTCCTGGGCCAGGGCATGACCTTCAATAAGTTTACCGGCTCCCGGGGCAAGGGCGGCTCCAACGACGCCAACGCCGAATATCTGGGCGCCATCCGGAAGATCATGGACGATGCCGATGTGGCCTATCAGTTTGCCGAGCTGGGCAAGGTGGATGTGGGCGGCGGCGGCACCATCGCCTATATCATGGCCAAATACGGCATGGAGGTCATCGACAGCGGCGTGGCCCTGCTGAGCATGCACGCCCCCTACGAGCTCAGCTCCAAGGCGGATATTTACGAGGCGGCCCGGGGCTATCGGGCCTTCCTGAAAAACGCCTGATCCCATCGGAACAAGCCCCCTGTGCATAAGCGGCACGCCGGCTGTATGGCCGGATGCATATTTTGCGGCCCGGCAGGATTGCCGGGCCGCTTTTTGCAGATCATAAAAAGAGGACAAAAGAATAAATATTCAAATCATATTCGTTTAATTTCATAAAAATGCGGAAAAATAAATGATAATTCAAAGATTGACAATGCATTGATTGTATATTATAATATCAAAAGAGAAAAGGAGCGCGGAAGGGCGGCCCCCGGCGAAGCCGCCGCCCCTCCGGGAGATCTGCCAAGGAAAGGGCGTGATGAAATGGCGATCTGTGTGAAAAGTGAGATCGGCCCGCTGAAAAAGGTGCTGCTCAAGCGCCCGGGGACGGAGCTGGAGCATCTTACGCCGGATACGCTGGAGGAGCTGCTGTTTGACGATATCCCTTATCTGGCGGCGGCCCAGCAGGAGCATGATGAGTTTGCCAGAAGACTGCGGGAATGCGGCGTTGAGGTGGTCTATCTGGAGGATCTGGCGGCGGAGACGCTGGCTGGAGAGGAAGGGCTGCGGGAGCAGTTCATCAAGGATGTGATCCGTCAGGCGGGCAGCGCGGCCCAGGGCCACGCACAGCTGCTGGAGGAATATCTGCTGAGCATCCGGGACGCCAGAGCGCTGGTGCTCAAGACCATGTCCGGCGTCACCATGGCGGAGATCTCCGGCAAAAGCGAGCAGCGGCTGTCGGATCTGGTGCGCTCCGGCCAGCAATTTCTCATGCCGCCGGTGCCCAACCTGTATTTTACCCGGGATGTGTTTGCCAGCGTGGGCTGCGGCGTCAGCCTGAACCATATGCATTCCGCCACCCGGAACCGGGAAGTGATCTATGCGGATTATATCCTGCACCATCATCCGGATTTCAAAGGCAGGCTCCCCTTTTATTACACGCCGGATCAGTGCTTCAGCATAGAGGGCGGCGACATTCTGAACCTCAGCCCGGAGACCCTCTGCGTGGGCCTCTCCCAGCGGACCCAGCCGGAGGCGGTGGAGATCCTGGCGCGGAATATCTTTGCCGACGAGGGCTGCGCCATCCGCACCATCCTTGCCATCGAGATCCCCAACACCCGGGCGTTCATGCATCTGGATACGGTGTTCACCCAGATCGGTGTGCAGACCTTCGTGGTCCATCCCGGCATTATGAACACCATGCGCATCTTTGAGCTCACCGGAAAAGGGGAGAAGGAGGTCCGGGTGCGGGAGGTCATGCTGCCGCTGGGACAGGCGCTGGCCAAATATCTGGAGCTGGACCGGGTGGAGCTGATCCGCTGCGGCGGCGGCAACCAGATCGCAGCGGCCCGGGAGCAGTGGAACGACGGCTCCAACACCCTCTGTATCAGGCCAAATACCATCGTGGTCTATGACCGGAACTATATCACCAACCGCCTGCTGGAGGAGGCCGGCGTGGAGGTCATCAAGACGCCCAGCTCCGAGCTTTCCCGCGGGCGGGGCGGCCCCCGCTGCATGAGCATGCCGCTGGTGCGGCTGCCGGTGACCCAAAGCGAAGCGCTCTGAACCCTGAAATACTGACAAATCAAAACGATCAAGGAGGAAATCATTATGCCCGTCAATTTGAAAGGCCGTTCTTTTCTGACCCTGAAGGATTTTACCCCCGACGAGATCCGTTATCTGCTGAAGCTTGCCGCCGACCTGAAGAGCAAAAAGCGCGCCGGCATCCGGGGCGAGCTGCTGCGGGGAAAAAACATCGTACTGCTCTTTGAAAAGACCTCCACCCGCACCCGCTGCGCCTTTGAGGTGGCCGCCATGGACGAAGGCGCCGGCGTCACCTTCCTGGATTCCAAGTCCTCCCAGATGGGCAAGAAGGAGAGCATGGCCGACACCGCAAAGGTGCTGGGTCGCTTTTACGACGGCATCGAATACCGCGGCTTTGATCAGGCCGTGGTGGAGGGGCTGGCGAAGCATTCCGGCGTCCCCGTCTGGAATGGGCTCACCGATGTGGATCATCCCACCCAGGCGCTGGCCGACATTCTGACGCTGGTGGAAAATACTGCCAAGCCGCTGAACAAGTGCAAGCTGGTTTTCTGTGGCGACACCCGCAACAATGTGGCCTATTGTCTGATGTATATCTGCGCCAAGCTGGGCATCCACTATGTGGGCTGGGGCCCCGAAGCGCTGGCTCCCGCCGCCGAGGTGGTGGAGTATTGCCGCCAGGTGGGCAGAGAGACCGGCGCCCGGGTGGAATATGGCGAGGATCCCGCCCTGCTCAAGGGCGCAGACGCGCTGTATACCGATATCTGGGCCTCCATGGGCGAGGAAGAAAAGATCCCCGAGCGGGTGCGCCTGCTGACGCCCTTCCGGGTCACGGGAGAGGTCTTTGCCGCCACGGAAAACCCCGACTGCATCTTCCTGCACTGCCTGCCCTCCTTCCATGATTTTGAGACCACCATGGCCAAGAGCCAGCTGGAGCTGGGCTATGATATCCGCGAGGTCACCGACGAGGTGTTCCTTTCGGAGCGGAGCCGCGTCTTTGACGAGGCGGAAAACCGGATGCATACCATCAAGGCCGTGCTGGTAGCCACCATCGGCAGCGTTTGACAGAACAGGAGGACGCTTGTGGAGACGATTGTGATCGCTCTGGGCGGCAACGCCCTCACCATTGGCGGAAAGCTGGCTGACGCGGAGACGCAGCTCTCGATCATCGACAATACCTCCCTTCAGATCGCGGATATCATTTCTCAGGGCTACCGTGTGGTCATGACCCACGGCAATGGCCCCCAGGTGGGAGGGATCGTGTTGCAGAACGAGGCCTCCGCAGAGACTACACCGTGCATGCCCTTTGATGTCTGCGGCGCCATGAGCCAGGGCATGCTGGGCTATCATATGACCCAGGGCCTGCAGCGGGCCATGCGTCTGCGGGGCAAGGCCGGCAGTCCGGTGGCTCTGATCACCCAGGTGGTGGTGGACCCGGCGGATCCCGGCTTTCAAAACCCCACCAAGCCCATCGGTGCCTTCTGCACCAAGGCAGAGGCCGAGCGTCTGACGCAGGAGCGGGGCTATGTGATGAAGGAGGATGCCGGACGCGGCTGGCGCCGGGTGGTGGCCTCGCCCCAGCCCCGGGAGATCGTGGAGTTGGACGCTATCCGTGACCTGATCGCCGGCGGGCATACCGTTATCGCCGTGGGCGGCGGCGGCATCCCCGTCTATCGGGACGCAGACGGCGATCTGAACGGCATCGCCGCCGTCATTGACAAGGATCTGGCCTCCGAGCGGCTGGCGCAGGATCTGGACGCGGATCTTTTCCTGATGCTCACCGCCGTGGAGCAGTGCTGCCTGAACTTCGGAAAGCCGGAGCAGCAGGGCCTGCCCCGGATGACTGCGGCTCAGGCAAGGGAATATATCGCCCAGAAGCAGTTTGCCCCCGGCTCCATGCTGCCCAAGGTGGAGGCGGCAGTGCGCTTTGTAGAAGCGCGGCCCGGCAGACGGTGCATCATCACCACGCCGGACAGAGCCGTGGATGCGCTGGCCGGCAAGGCCGGAACGGTCATCACCGCATAAATCCACAGCATAGAAAAACAGAAAAGCCCCGCGCCGGAAGCAAGCCGGCGCGGGGCTTTTTGCCGGAAGGCGGCAGTCAGATCAGCCGGAACCGCGTCCATTTCTGCGACTTCAGCCGCCAGAGGAAGATCGCGCCGCGGAAGACCAGGTCGATGCTCATGCCGATGGCAACGCCGATCACGCCCAGGCCCAGCTGCCTGCCGAACAGCGCCGAGAAAAAGAGCCGCGCCCCGATGGTCAGCGTAATGGAAACCAGCATGGTGAAGCGGACATCGCCTGCAGCGCGCAGCCCGTTGCCCAGCGGCCCGGCAAAGGGATAGGCCAGACCGTTGGCCGCGATCTGATAGGTGCCGAAGAGGGCCACCATGCTGGAAAGCGCCACCTTCACCAGCTGATGCACCCCGTTTTCCACGCCGTTGGGCAGGGCGATGCCCAAGACCTTTTTCAAAAGGCGCCCTTTCCAGGAGAAGATATCTCCGGCCCGGTATCGGACCGGGCAGTCCTTCCGGAAGCAATAGGCCGTCACCAGCGCGGCGGAAAGGATCCGGGAAAGCAGGGAGGGCCATGCCACGCCGGCTGCCCCCATGCGCAGGAGGAACACGCCCGCGCAGTTGCCGATCACATTGATGCCGTTGGCGGCGATGGAGATCTGCATGGTCACATTGGTCCTGCCGACGCTGCGGCACAGGGCCGCGCCGGCGGAGGAAAGGCCGTAAACAGGAAGATGAGGACGGTGTTGAAGGAGGTCACCAGCGATACGCCGGAAACATCCGCTTCGCTGGAAAAGCTGACCACGAAGGTGTCGGCAATGCCGACGAACATCAGGAGAAACTGCTCCACAAACAGGGGCAGGATCAGGTTCCGCAGGTCTCGGTTCGTAAACATAGTCACACCTCATACTGCTGCGTAAAAGCGTGCCTGCAGCCGTCCTGCATCCGCTCCACCTTCGCCATGTCCCAGTCGCAGAAATCCGTGGCGATCATGGCGGCGATGCCGTGGGCGTGCATCCAGAGCTGGTCGTGCAGAAGATCCGCTTCCTCGTGGCCGATCCGGTAAGTCTCCATCAGCGCCGCGACGGAGCGCTCGATCATGGGGAGCAGGGCCTGCCGGAGCTGGGAAAAGGCCCGGGGCCGCATAAACAGAAAGCGGAAAAGCCGCGGCTCCTCCCGGGCGAAGGAGAGATAGCGCATGCCGTAAAGGCAGACCAGGCCCTCCCGGCTGCCGGCCATCATGTAGCGCTCAAACTCCTCCGCAGCCAGCGGGGTCAGGGCGCTCCGCAGCTCCTCCATCCCGGAAAAGGAGAGATAGACCGGCTGCGTGGAGCAGTCCAGCGTCTGGGCCAGCTGCTTGATATTCACGGCTTCATAGCCCTGCTCCCGCAGCAGCTGCAGGGCGGCGCGCAGGATCTTTTCTTTTGTCACTTGCTTTTTGGCGGGCATGGCTCCGGCCTCCGATTCGATAAATTGATTTATAGATAACTGCGTTTATTTTATTCCGAAAAAGACCGCCTGGCAAGAGAAAAAAGATCCGCTTGTGAAGGCCGCCCGGCCGTGCTATACTAAAGCAAAGCACAGCCGGCCAAAGGGCTGGAAAAGGAGGCGGCAGATGATCCTGTATTTTTCTGCAACGGGAAACTCGAAATACGCGGCGGACCGCCTGGCGCAGGCCACAGGGCAGGAGCTGGTGTTTATCCCGGACTGCATCCGAAGCGGCCGCGATACCTTTGCAGATGCGTCCATCGGCATCGTCTCGCCCACTTACGATTGGGGCCTGCCCAGCATCGTCCGGGCGTTTTTGGAAAAGGCTTCGTTTCAGACGGAATATTTGTATTTTGCCGCCACCTATGGGACAACGCCGGGCGCGGCAGGATATATGGCGGGCCGGGCGATCCGGGATCGCAGGATCGACGCCTACTATTCCGTCCGGATGGTGGATACCTGGACGCCGATCTTTGATCTTTCCACCCCGGAAAAGGTGGCGAAATATACCAAAAATACCGAGGCGCAGATCGAGGACATGATCTGCGGCGTCCGGGAGCGCCGCCGAAACCGGCATATGCGGCCGCGCATGCCGGCAGTATTCGCTGCGTGGATCGCCCAGCCGCTCTATGACCGCAGCGTGCGCCGCACCGCGCATCTCCATGTGGAGGATGGCTGCATCGGCTGCGGCCTGTGCGCGAAAAAATGCCCGGTCCAGGCGATCGAAATGAAGGCGGGCCGGCCGGTCTGGGTCAAGGAAAAGTGCGTGATGTGCCTTGGCTGCCTGCATCGCTGCCCCCGGTTTGCCATCCAGTATGAAAATCGGACGCAGAAGCACGGGCAGTATACCAACCCCAAGGCGCAGGTGTGAGCGCCTGCCTGCAGCGCAGGCCCCGGCGCGCCCGAAGAAGAAAAAACAGCCGCAGCAGAGCGTTCTGCCGCGGCTGTTTCGTTGTGGGATCGGAAATGGGATCGGAAATGGGATCGGAAATGGGATCAATAGAAGGTGGCGACTTCCTGCGCCGGGGGCTGGGCCGGCTCCACCGACTGCACCTGCAGCACCGGGCCGCGCTTGCCGTAGACCGAGCTGAATTTGATGGCGACGGTGGCCGTCACCGTGACCCAGCTCTTGCTCTGCAGGGCGTCGGCCTTGGCCCACTGGCAGGCCAGACCCGTATAGGCGATGTCTGCTTCGCAGCAGGTCATCAGATAGCGGCCGCAGAGGAAGGTGTTTTTGGGCAGCTTGGGGCTGCACACGACCATGCCCTTGAAGCGCAGCGTCTTGCCGCCGTATTTTTTGGTTTCTTCGGAAATGTCCCGATACCAGACGGCGTAGTCCTGATCCTGGATCTCCACCACCGGCGCCTCCAGGTCAAAGGGCAGGGGATCCTCGATGTCGTCATAGACCACATCGCCGTCGGGACTTTCATAAGCGATATCCGCCCGCCGGCTGACGCCGCGGACGATCTTATGGACCTCCTGCTTGTCCAGATCGGGCCTGGCCCGGTTCAGGACGATCATCTCGCAGCTTTTCAGTTTGTCCACCATCAGCTGGCGCATATTGGCGTTGTAGCTCAAAAAGGTGTTGGCGTCGGCAAAGCAGATCTCCTGATAGATGACCCAATCCTCCGGCATATTCTGGTAAAGCTCGTCCAGCAGCCACATGCCGTTGTATTCCACCACGCAGCGCTCCGCATTGTGCGCCATCTGCAGCTTGGCCAGATGGTCGGCGTTCAGCTGGGAGCTGTCGTCCAGCACCTCGATAAACACATTTTTGCCGGAAAACTGCTCCGGGGCGTATTCCTCAACGCCCTCCTCGCAGACCAGCAGCAGAGTGCGCTCGCCGGCGTTGAAGCGCTCGTCCTCCAGCGTCTCTTGGATAAAGCGGGTCTTTCCGGCCTCCAGAAAGCCGGTGAACAGATAAACGGGAAGCTCCATGGTTTTACACCCGGAACAGCTCTTTCAGCCCGTGCTCGTCCAGCTTGGCGCCGATGACGCACAGCCGGCCGATGGTGGCGGCGGCGCCGTAGCGCACATTCTGCTCGCCGGGGACGAAGTCAAAGTGGATCCAGCGGCCGTCCTCGCCCTCCACGATGCCCTTGGCACGGAGGACAGCGCCGTAAATGCCGCCGTTCAGCTGGCCCAGCAGCTCTTCGATCTCATCCAGCGTGTATTTCTGCGGCGTTTCCACGCCCCAGCTGATAAAGACCTCGTCGGCATGGTGATGGTGGTGATGATGCTCATGCTCATGCTCATGCTCATGCTCATGGTCATGGTCGTGTTCATGGTCATGGTCGTGATCATGCTCCTCATGATCGTGATGATGGTGTCCGCAGCAGCATTCGCCGCCGTCCTCATGGTCATGGTCATGGTCTTCCTCATGCTCATGGTCATGATGGTGATGATGCGCATGCTCGTCCTCATGGTCATGATGATGGTGGCCGCAGCAGCATTCCTCTTCGTCCTCTTCCTCCTCCTCGTGGAGGCGGGCAGTCTCCAGCGCCAGCTGCTTCAGCTCGGCCTGAAGGGTGTTTTTCTGCTCCATGGTCTCCAGGATCTGCTTTCCGGTGAGCTCGTCCCAGGGCGTGGTGATGATGGAGGCCACAGCGTTATGCTCCCGCAGCAAGGCCACCACCTCGTTCAGCTTCTGCTCCTTCATGCCGGCGGTGCGGCTGAGGACGATGGAGCTGGCGTGTTCGATCTGGTCATTGAAAAACTCGCCGAAGTTTTTCATATACATTTTGCACTTGCTGGCGTCGGCCACGGTGGTAAAGCCGTTGAGGACGGCGTCTTCCATATTCAGGTTTTCCACCGCGCGGATCACATCGGAAAGCTTGCCCACGCCGGAGGGCTCGATGAGGATCCGGTCGGGATGATACTGTTCCATCACCTGGCGCAGCGCCTTGCCGAAATCGCCCACCAGACTGCAGCAGATGCAGCCGGAGTTCATTTCAGTGATGTTGATGCCCGCATCCTGCAGAAAGCCGCCGTCGATGCCGATCTCGCCGAATTCGTTTTCGATGAGCACCAGCTGCTCGCCCTGATAGGCCTCCCGGATTAGCTTTTTAATGAGCGTGGTCTTGCCTGCGCCCAGAAAGCCGGAGAAAATGTCGATCTTGGTCATAATATACGCTTCCTTTATGATAATATTTTGATTGATCCAGACAGTGGCGGGAGCCATCTGCTCCCACTGCATAGTATACCACATTCGTCAAGTCCCCCGCAAGAGCCGCCGCAGCCCGGCATAGCAGGGGCCGGCGGTGCATAGGGATAGAACGGCGGGGAAGGCGGGCGGCAGGCTTGCCTCAGGAGGAGAGCATCGGAAAATTGCAAAAGGTCAAGTGGTAGCAAAGTAAAGCGAAAAAGCACAAAAATATTCTCGATATTTCCCGTTTTCCTGCTGCACATCATACAAATTGACAAATATTGTATTGTGTTCGTCTACAAAATTTGTGATTTTGCCGTTTTTTTCGCCGCTTTTCCCTTGACTTTTGGCCGGAAACTCTCTATGATGAGCACAAGCTTTATTTATGAAAAAATTGTAACGACGAAAGAGGGATCTGTATGGACAACAAACTGGAACGGAAATACGGCCTATTTACCGCGATCTGCATGGTGGTGGGCATCGTAATCGGCTCCGGCGTCTTTTTTAAGGCCCAGGTCATCCTGGAAAAGACCGGAGGAAATATGCCGCTTGGCATCTTGGCCTGGCTCATCGGCGGCGTGATCATGCTGGTGTGTGTTCTGACCTTTGCCAATATGTCCCAGAAATATGAAAAGGTCAACGGGATCGTGGACTATGCCGAGGCCACTGTGGGTCCGAAATACGGCTATCTGGTGGGCTGGTTCATGACCACCATTTATTATCCCACACTGACCTCTGTTCTTGCGTGGCTCTCCGCACGCTATACCCTGGTCTTCCTGACCTCCGTCAATCCCAGCCTGCCGCTGGTGGTCCCGGCGGAGCAGGGCGGCTGCGTGATCGGGCCGGAATGCATCGCACTGATGCTGTTCTATCTGTGCTGCGGCTATGCGGTAAACGCCCTTTCGCCCAAGCTGGCAGGCAAGCTGCAGACCTCCACCACCGTCATCAAGTTCATCCCGCTGACGCTGATGGCCGTGGTGGGCATCGTCTACGGCCTGACCACCGGTCAGCTGGCCAGCAACTTTGCCAATCCTGCGCTGGGCTATGAGGTCATCGGCAATCCGCTGTTCGCGGCAGTGTGCGCAACGGCCTTTGCCTATGAGGGCTGGATCATCGCCACCTCCATCAATTCCGAGCTGAAGGATTCCAAGCGGAATCTGCCAAAAGCGCTGATCATCGGCGGGCTGATCATCATCGCTACTTATCTGTTTTACTATATCGGCGTGGCCGGCGGCGCATCCAACGATCAGCTGATCCGCGAGGGCGCTACCGTGGCCTTCCTGAATATCTTCGGCAATGTGTTTGGCAATGTCCTGAACCTGTTCGTGGCCATCTCCTGCCTGGGCACCATGAACGGCCTGATGCTGGGCTGCGTCCGCGGCCTCTATTCGCTGGCCGCCCGCAAGGAAGGCCCCCGGCCGGAGATCTTCTCTCAGGTGGACGCCAAGACCAATATGGCCCACAATTCCTCCGTGGTCGGTCTGCTGATGTGCGGCTTCTGGGGCCTGTATTTCTATCTGGCCAATCTGGCCGGCACCTGGCAGGGCGCCTTTGTCTTCGATTCCAGCGAGCTGCCCATCATCACCATCTACGCCATGTATATCCCCATCTTCATCCAGTGGATCCGCAAGCAGAAGGACGAATCCGTCCTGCGACGCTTTATCCTGCCCATCCTGTCCATCTGCGGCGCTGTCTTTATGGTGGCGGCCTGTATTCTGGGCCACGGCATGGCCTGCGTCTGGTATCTGATCGTGTTCGCGGTGTTTATGCTGGTGGGCGTCCTGCTCAACCGGAAAAAGACCGCCTGAGCGCGGCCCATCGTGTTTTTCAAAGCCCGCGGCCCTGGCCGCGGGCTTAGTTTATCCCCAATTTATTTGCAATCCGGGGCGCGGTATGGTATGATGAGCTTGCTGAAAGACAGGAGGTCCTTTTTATGAATGAAGATAACAACATCCAGACCGCCCAGCCCGCCGGGGAGACCCAGCCCGCCGAGCCTGGCAAACGGTCCGGCTGGAGCCCTGCGGCGATCCTGACAGTCCTTTTGGTGGCCGTTTTGCTGGCGGCCTTTGTGCTGGTCGTGGCCCGGGGGCATCAGTCGGTCCCTTCCGTGGGCAAGGATGCGCTTTATGGCGATACCGCCCAGCCTGAGAAAGGCCCCGCCGGGGAGCTTGACGGTGAAATCAGTAGTCCGTCTGATGGCGAGACCGACGGCACCCGCAGCAATACCCTGCAGGCCGTTACCGCTCTGGCAGAAAACACCGGCCTTTACGGCGCAGAGACGCCGGGCGCACAGAACATCGTCGCAGAATATGACGGAAAGACCCTCACCAATCAGATCTTCCAGTATTATTACTGGGATCTCTTCTTCAATTTCTACAGCAGCAATGCGGATTATCTCTCCTATTACCTGAGCCTGTCCACGCCCTTTGACCAGCAGCAGTTCAGCGAGACGCAGACCTGGCACGATTATTTCGCGCAGCTGGCAGTGGACAACTGGGTCCAGACGGAGACGCTGTGCAGCCAGGCGGAGGCGGAGGGCTATGTGCTTTCCGACGACGATGAGCAGTACCTGACCCAGACGCTGGATTCCCTGAACGAATATGCCGCAAGCAACGGCTATTCCTCCGCCAACGAATATCTGCGTTTTATGTTCGACCCCTGCTGCGAGGTCCAGAGCTACGAGACCTATCTGCGCCGCTCCACGCTGGCGGGCAGCTATGCCAACGCAAGATACCGGCAGTTTTATGAGGAGCAGTATGATCCCGCGGCGGAGTTGACCTACTGCGTCAATGTGCGCCATATCCTGATCCAGCCGGAGGAGGGCAGCGACATCCCCGACGCGGAAGCCGCCCAGAAAAAGGCGGAGGAGATCTACGCCCTGTTCCTGGCCGAGCCCACGGAGGAGAAATTCGCGGCGCTGGCCGGGGAATATTCCGACGATCCCGGCTCTGTGGACAACGGCGGCCTTTATGAGGATCTGGCTCCCGGCCGGACGGTGACGGAGTTCAACGACTGGTGCTTTGATGCATCCCGCCAGCCCGGCGACCACGGCATCGTGCAGACCAGCTATGGCTCCCATATCATGTATTTCGTGGGCGAGAGCACCACGGTCGCCGACGATCCCAACGAGGAAGCGGCCCAGACGGCCTATGAGCTTTGGCTGGATGAGCTGTTTGCCGGCGCGGAGGCGGAGCTGTTCAGCGAGGATATGGTCTTTACCCAGCGGGAGACGCTGACGGTCAACTGACAGAACGGTAAAAATAAGCGGCAGCGCCCTGATCGGCGCTGCCGCTTTTGCGCTTTATGCGCAGATGGCGCTTTGCTCCGGGAAAAGCGTGGGAAAAGGCTGCGGATTACGGCTCCGCCGCTGCCAACGCAGGAACCGTCCTGACAAAGCGAAGCTCCGGGATCTCCGCGCCGCCGATGGTCAGCAAAGACCTGCCGCCATCGGGCGATAGGCCCATGGCGCGGTAAAAACTTTGGGCGCGGAGGTTTTCCTCCAGGACCCAGAGATAGACCCGGGAAAATCCCATCCCGGCCAGCTGCCGCAGATCATGCTGCAGCAGCGCCCGGCCATAGCCCCGCCGGAAGCGGTCCGGATGAACATAGAGGGAGACGATCTCGCCCCAGCCCTGCATGGATGGATCCCGGGCTGCGCAGATGGAGGAGACGGCCGCGGGCTGTCCGTCCTCCAGCAGCAGGAAATCCTGCTGGTCCGGGGAGGACTGCCCCAGCAATGGGGTCCACCGTTCGGGGGAGAGCTGGTCCAGATACTCCTGCGGGATCATGCCCCGGTATGCGGCCTTCCAGGCCGTGGCATAGAGGTGGCTGGCGGCAGAGGCCAGCGCCGGCGTGATGGAAACGATATTCATGAAAAGCCCGCCTTCCCGATGTTTTTTGCAGGATATCACGAAAGCGCCCCGCTGTCAAGCGCTGCAGCGGGGAAACCAGACCTGCCGCACCGCGCCGCAAAAGGGGCGGGGCG
>USML01000022.1 GCA_900555855.1 uncultured Eubacteriales bacterium
CTATTCATGTTGGACACGGTAAAGTTAAAATTGCATGGAAAATTTGATGTGGTAGTCTGATTGTTTTGCTTTGCCCACCATTGGTTTTAGATATTTGTTCTATAGTTTTTCCAAGCGTTTCAATAGATGCTTTACGAACCTCTTGCTGAATTTGTTCGTCTTCAATCGATTGCTTAATCTTATCCGGCAAAGACTGAATTAGTGTTTTCCAGTTATCTTCTTGGCTTGCTATATCTATCATGTTTTTGCTCAGTATTTTAGCCCTATCTGAGTTCCCATCATCCAGTGTTCTGCCAGCCATAATATTCTGATAATTGAAAAGCCCCCTAAACGATGCCACATCCATAGGAACAATATTGCTATAGGTTTTATCAGAGAAATAGGCAGCATCCTTACAGCTATCAGTATATATCTGAATCAGCATTTCCTTAATGATACGAATCCCTTCGGCGTCCTTATCATCATCTCCAACCAGTTTATCGAAACGATTACATAGCTTTTCATATTCTGAATCCAAGGATTTTCTCAGCAAATCCTTGTCTAGTTCAAATCGGTAAATGAAATAAAAGCTGCTGTTATCCGGATCAAGCTCCATGATGTAGTCGGCAAAGTTCCGAATGTCATCGCCGGCGGGATCATAATCTACTTGAATCAGGACTTCTATTGGAGTAAGCAGCATTTCATTTTCTGGATTCTCAGAGGGCACTATTGTTCCAAGGATATTTGCAATCAAATCATCTTTTTTATTTTCTTGTTTAAATTGAGCTTGAAAATAAGGAAATACTGCAGTACACCATTCTTGAGATTCATATACGGGAAAGTCATCACTGCACAACGCTCCTTTAGCGTTAAAGACATAATTAAAAAGCTCTACAATAGATGTCTTCCCGCTATTGTTTGCTCCGGCAATAACGGTAATATCATCTTCCATATTGATTGTTGCTTTCAAAATCTTTCGAAACCCAGATATCTGAATGGTTGTGATTTTCATTTATATTCCCTCCACACAGCAGATCACGATTATGCCTGTTTTATAAGGTTTTATGCCTTCGAAGAATTTGATACCCTACCGGCCTCGGTCCGTTGAATCGTACTGCCTTTTAGCAAGGCACACAACTCAGCCTTCATTGCCGTGAGACTGGCATCCAGAAAAATTTTGGATATCTCCGCTTTGGAAAGCGGAGCCAGATTGCTTAATACTGTTGCCTTGATGCGTGTTTTAGTAACCTTTTTCCGTGGACGACGGCAAACCATTTATCCAGATCTTTATAGCACATATACATTGACTCAACGCTTGTTTCCAATAGCCTCATAGTATCGCATTTCAAATGCAGTGGCATTATTATCGCTCCTTTGCTTCTTATGGTATATTCGCATTATATCATAAAAAGCTGAAAACGGTAGCATTCCATTGATAAACATATTCCCCAATAACCCTATTGTAATGTTTTAGAACGCTTCAGAAATATAGAAAAAGCACCGTCTCGGGATCACTCCCAAGACGGCACTTTCTTGTTGTGGATCAGAGCGAACACTTCACGGCGAAGCCGCCACTGAAAAAGTAGGTGTTCGTCCAATACCTGTTTGGTGGAGGCGAGGGGAATCGAACCCCTGTCCGAAAACCCGTCCACAGGTCTTTCTCCGAGCGCAGACGGTCGTTTGCGTTCCCTTGAGCTGACGGCGGCCGTCAGTCTTCAGCCCTTGGTAGCTTCATGATGCATGGCACGGGCAAAGCTTACCGTACTCACGGACGCCACTGATCCACGCCTTTATCCGGGCCGTGGCCCTCCCGGGAAAGACGGCAGCCTTAGTTAGGCCGCGTACGCGAAATTAGATTCGTCGTTTGTTTTAAGGTTGCTCGTTTTATAGAGGTCGGGCGCCTCTGCTCGCTGAACCTGCCTCAGGATCCCCGTCGAAACCTTTACGCCCCCTTATAAAATAAGATTAAATTACGAAAAGTTATCGTTTTTCCTTCATGGCCCGCTCCATCTCCCGGGAAGCATCCCGCCGGGCAAGATCGTCCCGCTTGTCGTGGAGCTTTTTGCCCCGGCAAAGCCCCAGCTCCAGTTTCACCCGGGAGCCCTTGAAATAAAGGCTCAGGGGGATCAGGCTGTAGCCGTCGCGCTTGACATAGCCGAAGAGCTTCAGGATCTCCCGCCGGTGCATCAGCAGCTTGCGCTTGCGCATGGGGTCCCGGTTGAAGATATTGCCCTGCTCATAGGGGGAGATGTGCATCCCGTTGACGAAAAGCTCGCCGCCGTCGACGGAGCAATAGCTGTCCTTCAGATTGACGGCCCCGGCCCGCAGGCTTTTGACCTCGGTGCCCGCCAGGGCGATGCCGCATTCATAGGTCTCCTCCACGAAATAGTCGTGCCGCGCCTTGCGGTTGACGGTGATCTGCTTGATCTTTTCCTTTTCCAAGGGGCGGCCCTCCTTTCGCTTTGGCTCATGCCTATCATACGGCAAAACGCCCCGCAGGTCAAGTTACATCTTCATTACAGTTTGCGACAGGGTTTGCAAAAACCGGCGGCAGGAGCTTCCCTGCCGCCGGTAGTTTTGTTTTTGCTTGCCCCTCCGCCGGAGGTGGAGAGGACTGGGAACTCTACTTATTTGGAGATCGTGTAGAACCCGTCGGCATCCTTAGCAGACTGGGTAGCACCCTCCGCCAGGAACCCGGAATAAGTAGGCTGATTGACCTTAACCGGATTGACCGGGTCCACCAGCAATGTGCCATCTACACTGGTCCAACCGTTGGTCTTTCTATGGAAAATCAACCCAGCCAGCGATGTATCCGTATAGGATTTTTCGTTGACCGAGAAAGTACCGCCCTTAACCGTGACGGTAGAATCTTCCGGTATATCAAACACCGTGTTGTTACCCGTGGCAGTAAAGGTGCAATCGTTGACCACGACGCTACCCTTCACACTCGTCAGATACGAATTACTCCCTGTCGTCTTAAACTCGCCGCCATTGATCACGACCTCCACATTCGCATCGCTATCACTCGTGACGATATACCCATAGTTCCGATGGGAAACAAACTCACCGCCGTTAATGGTGATGGTGGTCTTTTCGTTCCTGTTGTAAGAAGGGGCTTTAATCAGATAATTGTAACTGCCCACATCATTGGTATTCTCAAAATAGCCGTCGTTGATGGTCAGTTCAGAATTGCGCACCTGAATCACATTGGCGTAACCGGAGGAGCCGGCCTTGTTGTAGTTGCTGACGAACCGACCGTTCTGAATGGTCACTTTGGAATCTACCGCGTTGATCACGCCGTAACTATCGTCGGTTGCAAGCGTTCCTCCACCATTCTCGGAAGAGTCTCCGAAAACGACTGTGGACTTATTGACTTCCAACTTTTTGGTGTTCAGGCTCTTACCATTCAGGTCAAAGGCCACATTCTTGCCAGTCAACTGCAATCCCTCAGTCTCGATATCGTCGTAGAGCTTAATGGTTTTACCGTCGATATCCTCGGATGCCAGCGCCTCCTGAAGTTTATCTGCAGTCGTAACCGGCTGCACCTCCGGATAGTCGGCAAACTTATCGTAATCCGGCCCAAAGCTGTCGTTCTCATGATTCAGCTGCGTGGCGACCACATTGATACCGAGTTCAACGGACGGAGCGGATTCACCTGCCTTATGGTTCGCCTCGTTGCCCACAGTTTTGGGCATCCAGACAACGAGGGTGACGATCTTCTCGCTGAGCTGGTTATCGTCCCCCTTCGGGTAGAGCTGAGTCTCCGCACCGGTGTAGCCGGCCTTGATGGGCTTGCTATCGGTTGCAGCAGCTACCAGGTCATCGCGACCCAAAGTGCTCTTATCGCCGTCGATCACCGCAAAATAGATGTGGTCAGACAGCTTGAAAGCATTGTTGTCCACATTGATGCTGCCAACTTCATTCGCAATGTTGATGCCCAGCTTATACTTCAGCGCCAGATTTCCCGCATTGCTGACCTTCAGCACAACATACTCCACATGGCCCGGCTCCCACTGGGCCGTTTCATCGAACACCTTGGTGTTTTCGTTTGCCTCGGCAAATGGAACATCCTTGCTCTTTTTGTATTCAAGCTTGACATCCAGATTCCCCGCCTGAATCTTATTCACCCCCGTGGTCGCCGTATCGGTGAACCAGGCGAAGGTGGAGCCCACCAGCATTGCGAAGCAGAGGAGCAGCGAGGTAAAGCTCAAGAGCAGCGCGCTTTTCTTGCTTTTCATGTGTTTTTTCTCCTTTATCTGTTTATTTTTATGTCATCGGCAGCGCCGGTCACATTCGTGAAGGCCGCTTTTCTGCGCTCTTTCCGTGGGAGCGCAGAAAAGGCCATGGCCTTTTCTGCGCTCTTTCCGTGGGAGCGCAGAAAAGGCCATGGCCTTTTGCCAGGCGTGCGCCCGGCTTCCTGTCTAAGAGTGATTTTACGCCCTTCTCCGCAAAATTGCAAGCTGTTTTTGGAAAAAATAGACCATTTCTCCAAAAAATCAAACCTCCGGCGGGCAAACGCCCGCCGGAGGGAAGAGCTGCTGCGATTTCCCGCAAAAATTACTTTTCCACGGGGCCCATTTTCAGGGTCTTCTTGGGGCAGGCCTGGATGCAGACGCCGCACTTGACGCAGGCATCCCGGTCGATCTCCCACTTTTTCTCCGCCCGGTCCACGGTGATGGCGCCGGCGGGGCACTTCTTGGCGCAGAGCGTGCAGAACACGCAATCGTCGCCGCAGATAACGCCCTCCTCCACAGGCTCCTCAAAGCGCAGGCACTTCTTGGGGCACTTGCCGACGCACAGGCCGCACTGGACGCACTTTTCCTCGTCCAGCTTCCAGGTCTTGGTGGCCCGGTCCACGGTGATGGCGCCCTCCGGGCAGGTCTTGGCGCAGAGCGTGCAGAAGACGCAGTCGTCGCCGCAGGTGAGCTTGCCCTTGACGGTCTTCTTGATCCGGGAGCCTACGACCATCAGATCCTTGACATCCGTGGCCACCATGTGGTAGTCGCCGGTCATCTGGATGGCCTTGGTGCTGCAGAAATCCGCGCAGGTGCCGCAGAAGGTGCAGGAGGTCAGGTCAAAGGTGTAGGTGATCCGCTGGCCGCCCTCCACATCCTCAAACTGGCGGGTGATGGCCTCGGGAGAACAGACCTTGATGCACATCCCGCAGTTGACGCACTTCTCGGGGTCATAGGCGATGCGGCCACGGTAGCCGGGCTTGGCCTCCACATTCTGCACCTTGTTGGGGTACTGAACGGTGCTGGGCTTGGAGAAGAGGTTCGCGATCGCTTCTTTCAAAAACGGAAAGTTCATTTTTTCATAGCCTCCCTCTTCTGCTTCAGGATCTGAGCGGCCTTATAAAGGCCCTCGATAACGGCCTCGGGCTTGGGCGTGCAGCCGGCCACGGCCACATCCACATCCACATATTTCTCCAGCGGGCCTTCCACGGAATAGCTCCCCTTAAAAACATTGCCGGACCGGGGGCAGGAGCCCATGGAGACCACGCACTTGGGCTCCGGGACCTGCTCCAGCGTGCGGATCAGACGGTCGCGGGACTGGCTGGTGATGGGGCCGGTGACCACGACGATATCCGCATGACGGGGCGTGCCCGCCAGCTTGAAGCCGAAGCGCTCCGCATCGTAGCGCGGGGTCAAAACGGCCACCAGCTCAATATCACAGCCGTTGCAGGAGCCGGTATTGATGTGGTAGATCCAGGGAGATTTTGCCATGCTGTTGGCAATCAGTTTTTTGAACATAACGCTGCCTCCTTACAGACCAAACCAAACCAGCACCAGGCTGACGGCAGCCAGGCCGGTGACGAAGGTCCAGTAGAACTTGAACAGATGCTCGATCTTCAGACGCGCGGTGACCGCATGGATCAGGGTCATGCACAGCACGGTGAGGACGATGCAGATGGCCACCAGGATCAGGGCATTGAGGGCCACGATGCCGGTGTTGATGCCGCCCAGGAACAGGCAGGTGAACAGGGAGGTCATGATGAACATCTTCATGGCGGTGTTCAGCTTGAACATGGCCAGCGGCGCGCCGCTGTATTCCACCAGGGGGCCTTCGCAGATCTCCGTCTCCGCCTCGGCCACATCGAAGGGCTGGGTCCCCACCTCGGCGGGAATGACCAGCAGCATGGCGATGGCGGCGGGGATCAGGCTCCAGTGGGCGATGCCGCAGCCCTGGGCCTGCTGCCAGAGGGTAATGTCCTGCAGGGAGAAGCACAGCGCGCCGCCGCCGACCTTTTTGGCAACGGCCAGCAGCACCAGCACCAGCGGCAGCTCGTAGGACATCATGGTGACCATCTCGCGGGAGATACCGATGCCGGCAAAGGGAGAGCCGGAGGCGGAGCCGCCCACGATCAGGGCCACGGCGGGGATGGTCAGCAGATAGAGCAGCACGATCAGATCGGCATTGCCGCCGAAGGCGCTATAGCCGAACACGGGGATGAACAGCGCCATGACCACCAGGCTGGCAAAGCCCACCAGGGGCGCGGCCTTGTAAACGAAGGGATTGGCCTCCTCGGGGATGATGGTCTCCTTGCCCATGAGCTTGAAGAAATCATAGAAGGGCTGGAGAATGGGGGGGCCGACACGCTTTTGCATATGCGCCAGGACCTTGCGGTCGATACCGGCGAGCAAAAGGCCGATGATGCAGACAAACAACAGGCCGGGGAAGACCAGAATGTGGAACAGAGTCGTCAGAACAGACATGATATCAGACACTTTTACTCACCTCCTTACAGCACAAAGATGAACATGAACAGCACGATGCAGGCAGTGGCCGCAACGACCCACATGGCATAGTCGTTGACCACGCCGGAATGCAGGCCCTCAATGACCTTGAAATAGCCCTTCCAGTCTTTCCGGAAGCCCCAGAACAGGTCAGAGCCGCCCACCTGGGAGAAGGTGCTCTTTTCGCCGCCGAAGAAGGTGGCATATTTGCCGTCCACCACTTCCTGCGAGCTGGTCTCCAAAACGCGGCCGCGGCTGGATTTGCCGGTGACGATGACGATGCCGGCGGCAGCCAGTACGATCACAAACAGGATCAGCCACAAAACGGGGTTCCACAGGCTCAGCTTGGCAGGCTCCACCAGAATGTCGGAGACGCCGGCGGCAGCGGCATAGCCCTGACCCATCATCTTGTCGATGTAATTGGTCACGCCGAAGGCGGCCTTGACGGCGGGCGTCAGCAGATATTTATCGACCTGCTCATAGCAGACGCCGGTCAGCAGACACAGGACAGACATGATCCACATGGGAAGCCGCATGGCGAAGGGAACCTCCTTGGCCTTGCGGCAGGTCAGCGGGGTCTGGCCGAAGAAGACGGCCTGGGTCACCTTGATGAAGGAGGCCAGCGTCATGACAGACACCACCAGCGCCACCACCGTCACCAGCGCATAGCCGATGTGGCCGGTGGTAACGGCCTTTTCATAGGTGGCCTGATAGATCATCCACTTGGAGGCAAAGCCGTTGAAGGGGGGCAGGCCGGCGATGGAGAAGGCGCCCACCAGGAAGCAGATGGTGGTCTTGGGCATCCGCTTGCTCAGGCCGCCCAGCTCGTCCAGATTGGTGCTGCCGGTGGCATAGAAGACGGCGCCGGCGCACAGGAACAGCAGGCCCTTGAACAGGGTGTGGTTCATGGCGTGGAACAGGCCGCCCGTCAGGCCCAGCGCCGTGCCCAGGCCGGCGGCCGTGATCACATAGCCGATCTGGGAGATGGAGTGGAAGGCCAGCAGACGCTTGAAATCATGCTGCGACAGCGCCATGGTAACGCCCACGAACATGGTCACCGCGCCGATGACGGTCAGCAGGGTCTGCACCGCGGTGGAATCCATGGAGCGGAAGATGATGTAAAGCAGCCGGATCATGCCGTAGACGCCGGCCTTGTTCACCATACCGGAGAACATCATGGAGACGGAGGCGGGAGCCACGGTGTAGGAATCGGCGGCAGGGGTGTGGAAGGGCACAAGATAGGCCTTCACGCCGAAGCCGGCCACCAGCATGCCCAGCGCCAGCGTGGTGGTGGGCGTATGGGTGGTGGAAAGGATGGAGGAAAGCTGCGCCATGTTCAGCGTGTGGCACTGGGCATAGAGCAGGGTGATGCCAAACAGGGTGAAGGAGGAGCCCATGGAGCCGATGACCAGATATTTGAAGCTGGCTTCCAGAGCGCCCTTCTGCTGGCTGCGGAAGGCGGCCAGGGCCACGCAGGCGAAGGTCATGATCTCGATCATGACGAACATATTGAAGATATCGCCGGTGAGCACAAGACCCAGCACAGAGCCGGAGAGCATCAGATACAGGGTGTAATAGTGGCCCAGATGATGATCCCGCTCCATATACTTCAGCGAATAGATGCCGGAGAACAGGAAGGTGGAGACCACCAGCAGAGCGAAGAACAGGTTCAGCTGGTCGATCTCATAGCCGATGCCGATGGCATAGCCGTTGACCGGCTCCCAGTTGCCCATCCAGTAGGAGATCACCTTGCCGTCGATCATGACGGGCTTGATCAAAGCGACGATCTCCGCAAAGGCGATGGCTGCGGCGCCAACGGCCAGGATGTTCCGGACGGTCTTGTTCTTGGAGCCGAAGATCTCCACAAGGAACGCGCCCAGGAACAGGCCCATGACGGCCATCGCGGGGAAATGTTCATAACCAATCATCCGCGGAGCCTCCTTATTTCATCAGCATTGGTGGTGTGATACTGCTGGTAGAGCTTGATGACCAGAGAGAGGGCCATGGCATCCACGCAGGCGCCGATGACGATGCTGGTCAGCGTCAGAGCCTGGGGGACCGGATCCACAAAATACATTCCGGCAGTCAGCTCAGAGCCGAAGATCGGCGCAGTGCCGCCCTCGTTGTAGCCGATGCTCACGATCAGCAGGTTGATGCCGTAGTCCACAATGCCCATGCCCAGGACGATCTTGATCAGATTCTTCTTGAACAGGATCGCGTAGAGGCCCAGGGAGATGAGGATGGCGGCGGCGATGTAGTTGACGATCATCATTTGGCTTGCCCTCCTTCTTCTTCCGGTTCGTCGTCGCTGCCGGCGGCCAGCAGGCCCAGCATGAGCAGCAGCAGGAAGCCGACGCCGGTGAGGACCTTATAGCCCACGGCCCAGCTCATAAAGGTGATGGTACCGGCGGAGACCAGATCGCCCACATTGCCGATATCATAGAACACATTGGTGCAGAAATTGACGCCCATCACCAGACCGCAGGCGCCCAGCAGCACATAGAGCGTGGCGCCGATGGCCTCGTTGATGCGCAAAACCTCGCCGTTGATGGCGCCGGCGGTGGTCTGATAGCCATAGCCCAGATAGAGCAGCAGCGCGGCAGAGGCCACGATGACGCCGCCCTGGAAGCCGCCGCCGGGGCTGACGGTGCCAAACAGGATCACATAAATGCCGAACACGATGGCGAAGGGGAGCAGAGCGTCTGCGCCGCACTTCAGGATGATGTTCTTTTCCTGGATTCCGCTTTTCAGTTTCATTGATCCTTGTCCTCCTTTTTGCCGTGCTTGCCGGAGCTGAGGATCACATAAGAACCGGCGATGGCCGTCAGCAGGATGAAGGATTCACCCAGCGTATCATAGCCGCGGTAGTCAAACACGATGGGGGCCACATCGTTGGCCGCCATGGTCTGCTGCAGGTTGGTGTCGATGATGATGCCGGCGATGCCGTTGGGATCGGTATACTCCGGGTCGGAGGTATAGCCATTCGGATCCTTCTGCAGCTGGCTCACATCGGTCTTGCCGGTATAGGTGGGGCCGAGCTGGTAGGTATCCTGCAGGACGACCACGCAGGTCACCAGCATGACCACCACCGCGAGGATGCCGATAAGCTGTTTTGCTTTCATTTCTCTTCATCCTCCTTCGGCGTAGTCTTCTTGATGGCGATGATAAAGATGGCAGTCCCCAGCACCGCGCCGACGGCGGCCTCGGAGATGGCCACATCGGGAGCGTGGAGCAGGACGAACTCCAGCGACGCAAACGCGCCGGTCACGCCCAGGGCGATCACAGCGGACAGCGGCTTTTCAAAGGCCACGGCCAGCACGGCGGAGACCACCATGCCCACGATCACCAGCGTATTCAGGGAAAACAGAGCACTCAGCATCATTCCATATCCTCCCCATACTTGTCGCAGACAGCCTTCTCATCCATCTTCACGCCGTGATGATACGCGCCCTTGGCGATGGCGTGGCCGGAGATGGGCGAGGTCAGCAGGTAAAACAGCCCCAGGATCAGGAGCTTGATAAACATCTCGTAATTCTGCAGGGTATTGATGGCGTAGCACGCGCCGCCGATGATGACGCCCAGCACGCCCAGGGTGCTGATGTTGGTGCTGGACTGCATCCGGCAGTAGGCGTCCGGCATGCGCAGCATGCCCACCACGCCGGCCAGAGCGAAAAAGATGCTCAGGGCCATGAAGAAATCAATCACATATCTCATAGTTTGCCCTCCAGATACCGGGCGATCATGGTGGAACCGATAAAGCCCAGCACCGCGGTGATCAGGGCGATATCCAGGTAGATGCCCCGGCCGGAATACAGAGCGAAGCACACCAGCGCCATATCGGTAAGAATATCCATACTGTCTGCACACACCGCACGGTCTGCAACGCTGGGGCCCTTGATGAGCCGGTAGGTCAAAAGCAGCGCCAGAGCGATGAAGCAGATGCCAAACCAAAGCAGTTCGTTCATTCCCAGATCCTCCTTACCCACTTTTCCAGGGTGCCCTTGATGGCGTCGCCGGCTTCCTGATTGTCCTGGGTCGCCACATCGATCCAGTGGATGTAGTAATTCAGCTGTCCGTCTTCTTCAGCGGTGGCCATGGTGATGGTGCCGGGGGTCAGGGTGATGGAATTGGCCAGCATGGACTGGGCATATTCCTCCTTCAGATCCACGGGGACCTTTACGATGCCGGGGTTAATGGGCAGCTTGGGGCTCAGGGCCCGCTTGGCCACATCCCAGTTGGCCTTCAGCAGCTCCCAAAGGAACACGGGCAGCACATAGACCAGAAGCTTGACCAGACGAACGGGGTTCCAGAGATAAAACGGGGATTTGTGGATAAAAAACCGTGCCGCAAACAGCGCGGTGACCAGGCTGACGATCGCGCCTGCGATCAGGACCTGGGCGCTGGGATTCCCAGCAAACAGCTGTGCCAGCTGTCCCGTCACCACCAGCCAGAAAAGATAACAGATCACGCTGGTGGAGAGGACTGCCGGAATGGTTGCCTTTTTCAAAGGAACGCCTCCCTTTCCAAAATATTACGAATGAATTTTTTGGCTGATCTTTTCGCTCAGCCAGCTGATAAACGCGCCCTCGCCCTCACGGGTCCGGGTGGAAACGCGGAAGACCTGCACATGGGCGTTCAGATCCCGGGCGTTTTGCTCCACCCGCCGGTCGTCAAAATCGAAATACGGCTTCATGTCGTATTTGTTCATGACCAGGGCGTCGGTGGTGGCAAACATCAGAGGATATTTTTCCACCTTGTCGTCGCCCTCGGGGACGCTGAGGATGGCCACGCGGAAGTCCTCGCCGATGTTGAACTCCGCGGGGCACACCAGATTTCCGATGTTCTCCACCAGCAGCACATCCAGGCTGTCAAGGTCGAACATGGAAAGCATATGCTGGATAGACATGGCCTCGATATGGCAGGCGCCGTCGGTCTGGAGCTGCACCACCGGGATGCCCATGGCGTAGATCTTGTCGGCGTCGATCTGTCCGGCGATATCGCCTTCGATCACGCCGATGCGGTAATTTTCCCGCAGGGACTCGATGATCCGGGTGATCAGGCTGGTCTTTCCCGCGCCGGGAGAGCCCATCACATTGATCATGCAGACCTTTTTTTCCGCCAGCAGCTCCTGGACCTGACGGCTCACATCCTCGTTCCAGGCCAGGATCTGCTTTACGACTTTGATCTCCATCATTCCGCCTCCAAACTGTCTACATAGTATTCTCTGCCGGAAAGGAGCTTCAGCTCCCCGCTGCCGCATTGGGGACAGCGGATCTTTTTCCGGTCGATCCCGCCCTCGTAGCCGCAGTCTCTGCAGCGGACGGTGACGGGGATCGTTTCCACCCGGAGCCTTGCGCCCTCGGCGATGCTTCCCTGGCTCACAATATCAAAATAATACTGGATGCACTCGGGGATGACGCCGGAGAGCTCGCCGATCTTCAGGCGGATCTCCAGGATCTTCTTTGCGCCCTGCGCCTGTGCCGCAGGGACCGCCGCTTCCATGATCCCTTCGGTAATGGCCATTTCATGCATCGCGGTTTACCGGTCCATGCAGGAGAAGCAGGGGTCGATGCTGGCGATGATCAGGCCCGCATCCGCCACGGAATTGCCCTTGAGCATGGTGGGGACGGTGGGGGCGTTGCGGAAGGTGGGCACATGGATGGACAGGCGCTTATTGGTCTCGCCGCCATCGGTGACGACCTTATAGGTCAGCTGGCCGCGGGGCGCCTCATGGCGGATCATATATTCGCCGGCGGGGATCTTGGGGATCTTGTTGCCCAGGTTCACGGGGCCCTTCGGCAGCTTGTCCAGCGCCTGACGGAGGATGGAGATGCTGGAGAAGTTCTCCAGAACGCGGATGACCACCCGGGAGAACACATCGCAGCTGGGCCAGACGGCCACATCGAAGTCAAAATCCTCATAGCTGCTGTAGGGCGCGTCCTTGCGCACATCCATGGGGATGTTGGAGGCTCTGGCATGGGGGCCGACGGCGCCGATGCGCAGCGCGTCCTCCGTGGTAAGGATGCCAACGCCCTGGGTGCGCAGGGCCACGGTCTTATCGTTCAGCAAAATGTCCTTCAGGCGCAGCATGGACTGCTCGATCTTGTCCAGCATATCCCGCAGGTCCTGGATCTGGGTGTCGGTGATGTCCCGGCGGGAGCCGCCAAAGGTGACGATGCCGTAGTTGACCCGGTTGCCCGTCAGCTCCTCCAGCATGTCCATGATGGCCTCCCGGTCGTCCCAGGTGTGCATGAACAGGCTGTCGTGGCCCACCAGATGCAGGGCGATGCCCAGCCACAGATAGTGGGAATGCAGACGCTCCAGCTCCTCCACGATCACGCGCATATACTGACCGCGCTTGGGGACCTGGACGCCGGCGATCTGCTCCAGACACAGGGCATAGGCCAGGGCGTGGGAATGGGAACAGATGCCGCAGACGCGCTCCACCAGCGTGATGGTCTGGATGAAGTTTTTCTGCATGGCCAGCTTCTCGATGCCGCGGTGGTTATAGCCGATGAATACCTCGGCGGACTTGATCTCCTCGCCCTCGGTATAGAGCCTTGCGTGGACCGGCTCCTCCAGCGCGGGATGATAGGGCCCGATGGGGACGATATAGCTCATTTCGCTTCCTCCTTGCCTTGCATATTGTCGATCAGTTCCTTCATGGGAGTCACCAGGATGTGGCCCTGATCGGTGAGCATGGTATCGGGCATGAAGAGCCGCTTGGAGGTATCGACGCCCTCAAAGGTGATCTCCATCAGCTCCATCAGCTCCCGCTCCGGCCATTCCGCGCCCAGATCGTAGATCCCGGAGATGGAGGGAAGCACGCTCTCTCCGTCCACCGTGTAGGACTCGATGCCGCTGCCCACCGTATACTCATAGGAGACATTGGGCTTGCCCTGGTCATTGATAAAGCCGTGGATCATGGCCAGAGGGACGCCTGCCGCCCGCATCTCCTGTGCGATGGGAACGATCTGGTCCTTGGTGATGCTGATTTTCTTGTATTCCTGCATTGTTCCACCTCTCATCGTGTATTTTTTTGTTTTTACTTATCTATATCATATGCTTTCGCATGGGATAACTTTCAGCAAATGCGGGGCAGCTGCGCGCCCGCCAGCTTGGCGGCGATGCGCGTCCCGCCCAGCGCCGTGCGCACGGCCACTCTCCCGGGCCACTGCTCGCCCACCGTGCCGATGACGGCGGCGTTTTCCCCCTCGGGCAGCCCGCGCAAAAGCGCCAGCGCCTCCTCCGCCCGCTCCGGAGCCACCACGGCCAGCAGCTTTCCCTCGTTGGCGCAGTAAAGGGGATCCAGCCCCAGGATGTCGCAGGCGCTGGCCACGGCGGGCCGGACGGGGATGGCCTCCTCCTCCAGCAGGATGGAAAGCGCCGTCCCCTCCACAAACTCGCAAAGGGTGGTGGCCACGCCGCCCCGGGTGGGATCCCGCAGGACCCGCAGATCGCTCCCCAGCTGCCGCAGCGCGGCAGACAGCCGGTGCAGCGGCGCGCAGTCGGACTTCAGCTCGCCCTGGACCAGATTCTGATTCCGCGCCAGCATGACGGCGGCGCCGTGGTCGCCCACCGTGCCGGAGACCAGCACCCGGTCGCCGGGCCGGATGGCCCGAGGGCTCAGCCCCGGCTGCCGCAGCACGCCGATGCCGGCGGTATTGATATAAATGCCGTCGCCCCGGCCCTTTTCCACCACCTTGGTGTCGCCGGTGACGATGCACACGCCCGCCTCCTTCGCGGCCTTCGCCACGGAGGAAAGGATCTGCTCCAGCTCGGCCGTGGGCAAGCCCTCCTCGAGGATCAGCGCCAGAGAGAGCCACCTTGGCTCGCCGCCGCTCATGCAGATGTCGTTTACCGTTCCGCAGACGGCCAGCTTGCCGATGTCGCCGCCGGGGAAAAAGCGCGGGCTGACCACAAAGCTGTCGGTGGAGAAGACCAGCTCCTCCCCGCCGGGGACCACCGCGCCGTCGCCCAGCTGGCGAAGGGCCGGGTTATCCAGCTGCGGCAGGATGAGCTTTTCAATGAGCGATGCGGTCTTTTTTCCGCCGCTGCCATAGTCCAGCGTGATGAGTTCTTCCATAGTACCTCTTCTTTACAGATGATATTTATATGCCGCGGCGCAGGCGCCCTCGCCAGACACCATACACGGCCCCACCGGCTCCTCCGGCAGGCAGACCGTCCCGAACAGGGGACACGCCTCCGGGGCCAGCTTGCCCTGGATGACCTCTCCGCAGCGGCAGGGCAGCGCCGTCTCCGCAGGCTTTGGCTTCAGGCCGAAGCGCCGCTCCGCGTCGAAGTCCGCATATTCCGGCCGCAGGCCAAGGCCGCTCTCCGGAATGGCGCCCAGCCCCCGCCAGAGATCGTCTCTGGGGCAGAACACCTGCTCCATCCACTGCCGAGCCAGGGGATTGCCCTCCGGGCGCACGGCCTCGGGATAGGCATTCTCCAGCCGGGGCGTCTTCTGCTCCAGCTGGGCCAGCAGCAGGTCGATGGCCGTCAGGATCTCCTCCGGCGCAAAGCCCGCGATCACCGCCGGCATGGAATACTGCTCCGGCAGGAAGCGGAAGCCCGCCTCCCCCAGGATGGTCGCCACATGGCCCGGGCAGAGAAAGCCCTGCACATTGAACTCCGGGTCTGCCATCAGCGCCCGCAGCGCCGGCTCCACCCGCTTGAGCATGGATAATACAGTAAAATTGGGGACGCTCTGCCGCTGCGCTTCCCGGATGGCGATGGCCGTTCCCGGGGCGGTGGTCTCAAAGCCCGCCCCCAGAAAAACGATCTGCTTTTCCGGCAGGGCCCGGGCCAGCGCCAGCGCGTCCAGCGGAGAATAGACGATCTCCACCCGTGCGCCCAGCGCCTTCCGGCGGTTCAGGTTGTCTCCCTGCCGGCTGCCCGGGACGCGCATCAGGTCGCCATAGGTGCAAAGCACCGTATCCGGCTCCATCGCCAGCGCCAGATAGCAGTCGATGACCTCCGGCGGCGTGACGCACACAGGACAGCCCGGCCCGGAAAGCAGCCGGACGCCCTCCGGCAGCAAAAAGCGGATGCCGCTTTTTGCAATGGCCATGGTATGCGTCCCGCAGACCTCCATCAGGTTCACCCGGCCCACCCTGCGGCGGCGGATGCGCTCCAGAATGGCTTCAGCTCTTTCTTGCTGCTTCATAGACCTCCTGCAGGGCCGCCTCCACCTCTCTTGCGGCGGCCAGATCCTTCTCGGCCTGCTCCCGGCTCAGCCGCTCGATGGCAAAGCCCGCATGGACCATGACAAAATCGCCCACCTGCGGCTCCGGGATGAAGTCCACCCGGATGTTCAGGCGGACGCCGTCCCGCGCGCCCACGGCTTCGTTGCCGGAGACCTCAACGAGCTCCAGCGGTATGGCAAGACACATGGCGCTTCCCGCTCCTTTCCGCAATGGCCGCCTGCCCGAAGGAGACGCCCTCGTCGTTGGTAGAGACTCTGCTGTGGTGATACACGGCAAAGCCCGCTTCCCGCAGCAGCGCCGGCAGGCGGTGCAGCAGGATCCTGTTCTGAAATGTGCCGCCGGAGAGGACGACTCTGTCCAGCCCGGTCTCGGCACGGATCTGCTCACAAAGCTCCCGCGCCATATCCGCCAGCGTGTTCAAAAACGCCTGGGCGCTCTGGCCGGCGGGCGTTCCCTGCCGCCGGTCCTGGCAGAGGGCGCGGATCATGGGCCGGAAGTCCAGCCGGAACAGGCCGTCCTCCCGGAGAATCGCATAGGGATAAACGGTCTCGCAGGGCTCTGCCGCCGTCTCCAGCAAGATGGCGCCCTGGCCCTCGTAGCTGGCCTGCTGCCGGATGCCCAGCAGGGCGCACACCCCGTCAAACAGGCGGCCCATGCTGGTGCAGACCGGGCTGTTCAGCCCGTTTTGCAGCAGGGTCCGGACCAGCTCCACCTGCTCCGCCGGGAAAAAGGCCCCGGGGTCCTCCCCCGCGTCCTCCAGCAGGGAGATGGCCGTCCGCCAGAGCTCCTTGGTGACCCGGTCGCCCCCCGGCAGGGCAAAGGGCCGCAGCGAACCGGCCCGGGCAAAGCCCTCGTAGCCGCCGGTGAGGAATTCTCCGCCCCAGACAGTGCCGTCGGTGCCGTAGCCGGTGCCGTCCCAGACGACGCCGATACATTCTCCCTCCAGTCCGTTGTCTGCCATGCAGGAGGCCATATGGGCCCAGTGATGCTGGATGCGCAGCAGGGGGATATGTTCCTCCGCCGCCCGCTCCTCGGCATATTCCGTGGAGAGATAGTCCGGGTGCAGGTCGCAGGCGATGAGGGTGGGGTGAATATCGAACATATGGGAAAAATGGCGGATCTGATCCTGATAGTTCTCATAGGTCTCCAGATTTTTCAGATCGCCGATGTGTTGGCTCTGGAATACATAGCGCCCCTTGGTGAGGCTGAAGCTGGCCTTCTGCTCTGCGCCGCAGGCCAGAAGCTGGCCCTCCGCTCCCGCCAGCGAAAGGGGGAAGGGGGCATAGCCCCGGCTGCGCCGGACGGGATATTCCTTTCCGTCCACCACCCACAACAGCGAATCGTCGCAGCGGGTGTGGATCTCCCGGTTGTGCAGCAGGAAGAAATCCGCAATGCCGGAAAGCTCCCGCAGGGCCTGCTCGTTTTTGTAGAGGATGGGCATATCCGAGAGGTTGGCGGAGGTCATGATCAGGCTGTCCAGCCCGCCGGAAAGCAGCAGATAGTGCAGCGGCGTATAGGGCAGCATCACGCCCACATAGCCGTTGTCGCTGATGTGGGGCAGGCTGCCCTTTTCCTTCTTTTCCAAAAGGACGATGGGCCGGCGGAAGCTCTCCAAAACGGCCTGCTCCTCCGGCGTGATCCGGCAGTAGCGGCGGGCCGCCTCCGCGTCCCGGCACATAATGGCAAAGGGCTTTTCGTCCCGGTGCTTTCTCCGGCGCAGGGTCATGGCCGCCTCCGGCAGATCGCAGCGGCAGGCCAGATGGATGCCGCCCAGGCCCTTCACCGCCACCAGCTTGCCCTCCGTCAGGGCCTGGATGGCCTGTTCGATGGGGTCGCCCTCCACGGGCCTTCCCGCCGCGTCCAGCAGAAACACATGCGGCCCGCACACCGGGCAGCAATCCGGCTGGGCATGGTAGCGCCGGTCGGTGATGGTCTTATATTCCGCTTCGCAGGCGGGACACATGGGAAACACGCCCATGGTGGTCTTGCAGCGGTCGTAGGGCACATCCTTGATGATGGTAAAGCGCGGGCCGCAGTTGGTGCAGTTGATAAAGGGATAGCGGTAGCGCCGGTCCGCCGGATCAAACAGCTCCCGCAGGCAGTCCTCACAGATGCCCACATCCGGGGAGATCAGCGTGTTGCGCTCCTGCAGCGCCTTGCTCTGGCGGATCTCAAAGCCCTGATAGCCCATGAGCTGGGAAAAAAACGCCGTATGCACCGATTCGATGACGGCCAGCTTGGGCGTCTTGGTGCGCAGGTCGGAAAGAAAGCGCTGGACGGAGGCTTCCTCCCCCTCCAGCTCGATCTCCGCCCCCTCAGAGGTGTTGCGGATCCAGCCGGAAAGGGCCTCCCCGGTGATCAGCTTGTGGATAAAGGGGCGGAAGCCCACGCCCTGAACGATGCCGTTGACCTGAATGTTTGCGCGAATGACTGCCATGTGAAAAAAGACTCCCGTTCTGAAAATGGCCCCAATGCGACCATTCTAATTACACGATCCATTATATCCTGTATCATACTGCATTTTTCCCAAAAGCGCAATGAAAAATTCAGTAATTGTTCATAATTCCCTTTGGTTTTACTGTTTTTAACAAAAACCGCAGATATATTTTGTCGAATTTGCTCATTTCTCCGAAGAACGCAGGAAAAAAGCGCCGGCAGAACGAAAAAATCGCTCTGCCGGGCTGTATGGATATTCAAAAAGGCTTTAATTCTTCCGGTATTTCGGATCGTCGAAGTCCATGACGGGGCGGCCCTCCGCGCTGTCCTGCACATAGACGGTGTTGGTCTCGATAAAGGCCAGCTGCATGGCGAAGGCCTTGGCCTCCTGAAGGTCGTCGGTCTCAAAAAACTGCCGGAAGCCGGGACGGCCCGGGGTCTTATCGTCGCACATGATCTGAAAACGCATGGTTTCCGCTCCCTTCTTATTTTTGCTGCCGCAGCAGCAGGCGGCCCGCCGGCGCGCCGGTGGGCTCGTTGTCCCGGAGGACGATCTGCCCGTTGAGCAGCACATAGCGCAGGCCGCTGTTGCTTTGCAGGGGGGCGGTGTAGGTGGCGTTGTCGCCCACAGTCTCCGGATCAAACAGCACCAGATCCGCGTCCATGCCCTCCCGCACCAGGCCCTTGCCTGCCAGACCGTAGACGGCGGCGGGCATGGAGGTCATCTTCCGGATGGCCTCCGGCAGGGAGATCACGCCCTTTTCCCGCACATAGCGTCCCAGCACCCGGGGAAAGGCCGCAAAGGTCCGGGGATGGGCCGGCTCCGCGTCGGAATAGGAGACGCCGTCCGTCCCCACCATGGCCCGGGGCCAGCCCATGACCCGCACCAGATCCTCCTCGCTCTGGGTGTGGAAGATGGCGCTGGTGCCCAGCCGGTCGGCGATCAGCAGGTCGCACTGGGTGTCGAAGGGATCCTCTCCCCGCGCCCCGGCGATCTCATTGAGCATCCGCCCGGCATACTCCGGATGGGAGGCGGACCAGCCGATCATGGTGTATTGGAAGCGCTCCCGGGAGGTCTTTTTGCCGCAGATCACCGGCCGCAGCGTCTCCCGCTTTTCGGGAGAGAGCAGCTCCAGCAGCGCCTCCACGCCCAGCGCGTGCAGCGCATCGGGAATGTTGGTCGCAAGCCCGGTGGACGACGCCGTATAGGGATACTGGTCGCAGAACACATCACAGCCCCGCGCCGCCGCCTGCTCCATCAGGGAAAGGGTCGCGGCGGTCTTGTTCCAGTTGAAGACGCCGCCGGTGGCCTTATGGTGAGAGATAACGCAGCGGCAGCCGCTCTCCTCCGCCACCCGGAGCATCTCCGCCGTGGCCTCCACCAGCCTTGCGCTCTCGCTGCGCATGTGGACGGTGAACAGGCCGCCCTTTTCCGCCGCCGTCCGGGCCAGCGCGATCAGCTCCTCCGTCTCCGCATAGCTTCCCGGCGGATAGATCAGGCCGAAGGAAAGGCCCAGCGCGCCCGCGTCCATGCTCTCTGCCAGCAGCGCCTGCATCTGGCCCAGCTCCTCCGGCGTGGGCCGGCGGTTTTCATAGCCCATGACGCAGGCCCGCAGCATGCCGTGGCCCACCAGAAAGGCGGCGTTGGCCCCCAGCGGCTTTTTGGCCAGATAGGCAAAATAATCCTTCAGGCTCCGCCGCGCCTGCAGGGCTTTTTCGTCCAGCGGCCGGCCGCCCACCCGGATGCAGTCCTCCAGATGCGCCCGGGCCATGGGCGCAGGCGATTCGCCGCACATCCCGCCCACAAAGGTGGTGATGCCCTGGCCGATGTCGTTCCGGCAGGCCGGGTTATGCTCCAGAGCCATGTCCTGATGGCTGTGGGCGTCGATAAAGCCGGGACAAAGCACCAGCCCCCGTCCGTCAATAACGGTCTCCGCCGTGCCCTGCAGCCGCCGTCCAATGGCGGCGATCTTTCCGCCGGAAATACCCGCGTCGCTGAAATAGCCGGGGCCGCCGGTGCCGTCCAGGATCAGCGCGTCCCGGATCAGAATGTCATAGTTCATGCACTCGCTCCTCTCCGCGATCTTTGCCCCTATTTTACACGACCGGGCGCAAAAATGCAAGAAACGGCGCTTTTCAGCTGCGGTCGCCGGGAGAAAAGACCAGCGCCGCCAGCAGGGAAAGGGTCACGGC
>USML01000023.1 GCA_900555855.1 uncultured Eubacteriales bacterium
TACCAGAAGCTTTTTGCCGGGAAAACGCTCCAGCAGCTGAAAATCCGGCAGGGCCTCCTGCAGCGACATTCCCCAGGAAAAATCGCCGCAGATCACCAGCAGATCCTCCGGCTGCAGCACGGAAAAGCTCTGGACCAGCTTGTCCCGATAGCCCTTCCAGGCCCCGCCGAAGATGTCCATGGGCTTGTCGCAGCCCTCGGAAAAATGCGTATCGCCGATCGCGTAAAGCGCCATGTCCTCTCCTTCCGCCCTGTTTTCGTGGTTTATTGAAATGCATCCGGGATATGATGGATGCGCCGGTCATCCGTATAGATCTCGATCACATCGAACCGGGCCGGCAGCTGGCACTGCTGCTCCGCCAGCCAGCGCGCCGCCGTGATGCGGAGCCGGTTCTGCTTGGCAAGGTCAACTGCTTCACAGGCGCTGGAAAATGCGTCGTTTTTGCGCAGCTTAACCTCCACAAACAGGATCATGCCGTCCTTTTGGGCGATCAGGTCGATCTCCCCCATCCGGCAGCGATAGTTCCGCGCAAGGATGCGGCATTTTTTCTTTTCCAGATAGGCCGCCGCCAGCGCCTCGCCCTGTTTTCCCTTCTCCTGCGTGCTCATGGCGTTTCTCCCGAAAGCAGCTTCTTCAAAAAGGTCCTCCGGTGCGCCGGGCAGGGCCCATACTGCAAAATGCGCTCCCGATGGAGCCGGGTGGGATAGCCCTTGTGCTTGGCAAAGGCATATTGGGGATATTCCGCGTCCAGCGCCAGCATGGCATGATCCCGGGCCACCTTTGCCAGAATGGAGGCCGCCGCGATGGACGCGCTTCTGGCGTCGCCCTTGACGATGAGCAGCGTTGGGGCTTCCTCCGGCTGGGGATCCCGGTTGCCGTCTACCAGAATATAGTCCGGCCGCTGCTCCAGCGCAGAGATGGCCCGGCGCATGGCCAAAAGCCGAGCCTGCAGGATATTCATCCGGTCGATCTCCTCCACGCTGGCCAGGGCGATGGCCCAGGCGGAAGCGCGGGCCTGGATCTCCGGAAAAAGCAGCTCCCGTTTCTTTTCCGAGAGCTTTTTGGAATCGTTCAGGCCGTCGATCCGGTCGGCCGGATCCAGAATGACCGCCGCCGCATACACAGGTCCCGCCAGCGGGCCGCAGCCCGCTTCATCCACGCCGCAGAGCGCGGAAAAGCCCTTTTCTGCCAGCGCTTCTTCAAATTCATACACGGCTCATTCCTCCGGCGGCAGCTCCAGCGTGATGCGCCCCAGCTTTCCGCCGCGGAACTCGTCTAAAAAGATCCGCGCCATGCGGAGGGTATCGTATTCCCCTCTTCCCGCCAGAAAGCCGCGCTTTTTTGCCATCTCCGTGAGCGTTTCATAGGGCTGCTCCGGGTTTACGGCTGGAATGCCATATCGCTTTACAACCGCTCCGGGCGCAGAGATTTCCAGCTGCAGCAGCAGGCGGCAGGCCAGATCCTCCAGATCCAGGATCTCATCCCGGATGGTGCCCGTAAAGGCCAGAAGATAGCCCATCTGATCCGTTTCGATCTTGGGCCAGAGCATCCCCGGCGTATCCATAAAATCAAAGCCGCCGGGCAGGGAAAACCATTGCTTTCCCCGGGTCACGCCGGGCTTGTCCGCAGCTACGGCCGCTTTTTTGTTCAGCAGGCGGTTGATGAAGGAGCTTTTGCCTACATTGGGGATGCCCATGATCATGATGCGGATGGGCTTGCCCACCTGTCCCTTGGCCTGCTGCCGCTGAATCAGGTCTGCGCAGGTCCGCCGGGCGCAGGCGGTAAAGGGATTGAGAAAACCGCCCTTTTTGCTGTCCGTCTCCATGACCTGCAGGCCCTGCCCGCGGTAAAACGCCATCCATCGGGCGGTGGCGGCGGGATCTGCCTGATCCGCCCGGTTGAGCACCAGCATCCGCCGCTTGTTCTGGCAGAGCCGGTCCAGATCCGGATTGCGGGAGCTCTGGGGGATGCGCGCGTCAATGAGCTCGCAGATCATATCTACATTTTTCAGATCCTCCTGCATCACCCGGCGGGTCTTTGCCATGTGACCGGGATACCAGTTGATGCTCATCTCAGGATACCCCGCCCAGCTTGTTCAGCGGCCAGATCCGAAACAGCGCCTTGCCAATCACGCGCTGACAAGAAATTTGCCCCACCTCGGTGTAGCGGCTGTCTGTGCTGCCGTTGCGGTTGTCGCCCATAACAAAAAGGCATCCCTCGCTAACGGTGACAGGATAGCTCTGATTTCCCCGCTTCTCGCTGCGGATTGTCTCATAAATATAAGGCTCATACAGTGTTTCGCCGTTGAGCACCACATTTCCATTTCCGTCGATGTCCAGCGTGTCGCCCGCAACGGCGATGACTCGCTTGACCAGCGCTTCGCCGCCAAAGGCGTCGGAGGTGCAGACGATGATATCGCCCCGCTGCGGCTCCCGGTAGCCGATGACCTGCAGGATCAGCTGGTCGCCCTCCTCCAGTGTATCATACATGGACGAGCCATGTACGCCGGACAGGCGGAAAAAGAAGGTGTTGACCAGCACCAGAAAGGCCAGCGCAAAGGCCAGCGCCTGCGCCCAGAAATAGAGCTCGCTGGCAGCGCACGGCTTTTCCTTTTGTGCGGCCTTGACCTTTTCCGGCGCCGCTTCCAATTTTTCCGGCTTCTTTTCCATGATGTTCCTCCTGCTTATCTGAAAAAATAAGAGGGACGAGAAAGTCCGTCCCTCTGATTTTTGTCAGGCTCAGATGTCCTCTTTTACCTTAGCGGCCTTACCGACTCTATTGCGCAGGTAATAGAGCTTCGCGCGGCGGACTTTACCCTTTCTGACAACCTCGAACTTTTCGACATTGGGAGAATGGATGGGGAAAGTCTTTTCCACGCCGACGCCGTAGGACACGCGGCGAACGGTAACGGTCTCCTGGATGCCGCCATGCTTTCTCGCGATGACGGTGCCCTCAAAGACCTGGATTCTTTCGCGGGAACCTTCCTTGATCTTGGCGTGGACCTTAATGGTGTCGCCGATGCCGAAATTGGCAGGGTTTTCCTTCAGCTGAGCGTCAGTCAGATGCTTGATCAGATCCATAGTGATTATCGTTCCTTTCAGTCATAGGCGTTCTTGTCCTGACAACGACAGAGGACCGCCCGTAATGCATGCGTGAACATCATACCACACTGCCGGGAGAAAAGCAAGGGTTATTGCTGAAAAATTCGGCAATTTTTGTCTAATATCCCGGTGCGGAGATAATGCGCGTCCGCTTCCTGGGGGATCAGGCCCGCCTGCTTCAGGGCGGCCGTGAGATAGAGGGGATTCAGTGGGTCGCCGCCCGCCGCCAGAACACAGCGGCAGAGGGTCTTCTCCCCCGCCCTTTCAAAGGAAACGCTGCGGATATAATCCAGCAGGTCCACCTGGCGGGAGCCGCGCTTGGAGCGCTTCTCCACCAGCAGCGGCTGCCGGAACAGCGCGGCCATCGCCGCGGGATCGCCGGCGGGCAGTGTGATCTCATAGGCGCAGCAGGCGATCTCCCCCACCGGCCGGAAGGCCTGTCCCGCAGAAAGCGCCCGCATCCCCGCGGGCAGCTCCCGGTTCAGGCGCGCTGCAAAGTCTTCGGGCAGGGCGTCGCAGGTGAGCTCCAGATCGCACAGCTCGCAGTCGGAATCATATCCGGTGGAAAGCGGCACCACGATGGACATCTCGATATGCGGATTGAAGCCCTGAGAATATTTCACCGGCAGGCCGGCCCGCAGAAAGCTCCGCTGGAAGGTGCGGATCAGATCCAGATGGGAGATATAGGCCGCAGTCCCCTTTTTTTCATAGCAAAAACGGACCTTAAACATCGCATTTCCCTCCCGTCAGACACAAAGCGCCGCAATTCCGGCAGCCGGCCTTGCAGTCCGGCGTGGCGATGCCCTGCCGCGCCTGCTCCAGCTCGCCGTAAAGATACTCCTTCCGCACACCGGAGGAAATATGATCCCAGGGCAGGATCTCGTCCTTTTCCAGCGAACGGTTGGCGTAAAAGGCGGGGTCGATGCCGCATTCTTCAAAGGCCTGCATCCAAGCGTCGAAGGAAAACAGCTCGTCCCAGCCGTCCAGCCGGGAGCCCTTTTCCCATGCCTTTTCCAGAACGGCGGAAAGCCGCCGGTCGCCCCGGGCAAGGACGGCCTCCAAAAAGCTGGTGCGGTAATCGTGGATGGAATAGGTGACATTTTTGATCTTCAGGCTGTCCATCAGCAGCTGCTTTTTCCGCCGGGCTTCCTCCCCGGTGATCTGCCCCAGCCACTGGAAGGGCGTCTGAGCCTTTGGAACAAAGATGGAGATGCCCACATTGATCCGAACGCCCCGGGCCTTGTTTTTCCCGTGTTCCCGGAAGGTGGCGATCACATGGCGGACGATCTGGGAGATGCCCAGCAGATCCTCGTCGGTCTCCGTGGGCAGACCCATCATAAAGTAGAGCTTGACGCCGTTATAGCCCGCCTGAAAGGCCACCTTGCAGGCCTCCAGCAGGTCCTCCTCCCGGAGGTTTTTGTTGATCACATCCCGCAGGCGCTGGGTGCCGGCCTCCGGCGCGAAGGTCAGGCCGCTCTTGCGGACCTTCTGGATGTTTTGTACCAGCTCCAGATTAAAGGAATCCGCCCGCAGGGAGGGCAGCGCCAGTGAAACATGCATCGGCTCGAAATAATCCACCAGACTCTCGCACAGCGTCTCCAGATGGGGATAGTCGCTGGAGGAAAGGCTGGTCAGCGAGACCTCGTCCCAGCCGGTGGCGGCGATCAGGGCCTTGGCCTGCTTTTCCAGCGTCTCCGGCTGCTTGGCCCGGATGGGCCGGTAGGTGTAGCCCGCCTGACAGAAGCGGCAGCCGCGGCGGCAGCCGCGGAACAGCTCCACCATGGCCCGGTCAAAGACGATCTCCGTATTGGGCACCAGGAAATAATCGGGATAATAGGCCTTGTCAAAGTCCCGAACGACCCGCTTGTTCACCACTGCGGGCGCGCCCTCCAGCGGTCGGATGGCCTCAATGGCGCCGGTTTCTCCATAGGTGATCTCATAGAGCGACGGCACATAAACGCCACCCAGCTGCGCCGCAGCCCGCAGGAAGGCTGGCTTGTCCATGCCCTCCCTTTTTGCCCTGCGGTAAAGCTGCAGAAGCTCCGGCATGACCTCCTCCCCCTCGCCCACGACGATCAGGTCGAAGAAATCCGCCATAGGCTCCGCATTATAGACGCAGGGCCCGCCGGCCATCACCAGCGGCCGGAGCTCCCGGCGGTCGGCAGAGCGCTTGGGGATGCCCGCCAGATCCAGCATATTCAAAACGCCGGTATAGTTCATCTCATACTGCAGCGTAAAGCCCAGGATATCAAATTCCGAGATGGGATCGCCGCTCTCCAGCGCATAAAGGGGCTGGCCCCGGCGGCGCATCTCCTCCTCCATATCCACATAGGGAGCATAGGCCCGCTCACACCAGACGCCCTCCATGCCGTTCATCAGGCCGTAAAGGATCTTGGAGCCCAGATGGGACATCCCGATCTCATAAAGATCCGGGAAGCAGAAGGCGAACCGCAGGTCCACCTCCGCCTTGTCCTTGCAGACCGCATTGTATTCGCCGCCGGTATAGCGCGCAGGCTTGCGCACATGATCCAGACAGGCGCGGATGGTATCGTTCATAAAATCCTCCCTTTTATCTTTCGCTCGAATCTTTATTGTAGCGGTTTTTCCGGCGGGTGTAAAGCCTTTTTCCCGGAAGGACAGAAAAAATCGCACAACCGGCCGCCAGAAGCGAGAGGTTCCCCTGTGTCCGTCCAAAATAAATTCCTGCAGCCGCCAGCGCCAGCCCGCAGACCGCGCTGCACCCCCAGAGGATGCGCTCTCCCCGCTCCGGCCAGCGCCGCAGCAGCATTGCCCGAAGCGCCCGTCCGCCGTCCAACGGCAGCGCCGGCAGCAGATTGAACCCGCCTATTGTCAGGCTGCAGCCACAGAGCAGCATCTGCCACAGTGAGGGCCGCAGCGCTGCCGTCAGCAGACAAAGGAGCAGGTTTGCCCCCGGTCCCGCCAGCGCCAGCAGCGCCTCCTGCCCATAGGAAAGCCGCCGCCCGTCAAACTGCAGCTCCATCCCGGAAAGGCGAAAGCAGATCCGCTTTACCCGGACTCCCATCAGGTGCAGCGCCAGCAAATGGCCCAGCTCATGGACACCTGCGGCCAGCCATAAAAGTGCCAGCCAGCGGCTGCTGCAGAAGGCTGTTGAAAACACCAGTGCCAATAGAAACGGGGTGCTGCAGCAAAAGCTCATAGATCTCCTCCCTTGACAAGCTCCGGTATCATCCGTTAAGATAAAAGTAAGAAATCTGAACAAATCGAGGGATCGTATGCTGAAACAACTCCGCGCAACGCTGCGGGACCGGGACATGATGGGACAGATTTTTCGCCTGGCCTGGCCCACAATGATCGAAGAATTTTTATACGCTGCCGTGCAGTATGCTGACACGGCACAGGTAGGAGCCTTGGGCGCTCATGCATCTGCAGCCATCGGACTGACCACCACCACCATGTGGCTGACTCACGCGCCCATGTCGGCAGCAGGCATGGGTGTTCTTTCCTGTATCTCCATTTCCATGGGCGCACGGGATGAGGAGCGCGCCCGGCAGGCCGCCATGCAGTCCGTGCTGCTGACGCTGAGCGTAGGTGGGGTGCTTATGGTGATTATGCTGGGTCTGAGCCCCTTTCTTCCTCGCTGGCTGGGCGGCGCTCCGGAGCTTCTTCGGGATGCTTCGCTGTATCTGGCCATCGTCTGTGCGCCCATGCTGTTTCGTACCGCTGTTTCCGTATTTGGCGCCGTTTTGCGGGCCACGGGCAACACAAAGACCCCCATGCTCATCAACGCGCTGATGAATGCGGTAAATATTCTTCTGAACTTTCTTCTGATCTCTCCGACCCGGAAGCTAACGCTGGGTGCGCTGCGCTTCACCATGCCAGGCGCCGGCCTGGGCGTAGCAGGCGCCGCTATCGCAACCGCAGCCTCCTTCGTTTTGGGCGGGACGCTGATGACCCTTGCTGTCTGGAAAAATCCAGCGCTGGGCTTGCGGGGGCAAAAGCTGCGGCTTTATCCCTCTGTCATGCGGCAATGCGTCAGAGTGGGCGTTCCGGTGTGTGCGCAGCAGATGACCACCGGCTTCGGCCATGTAGTATTCACCTCGCTGGTTGCTCGGCTGGGGACGGTCTCCATGGCAGCCCACGCCATTGCCACCACGGCAGAGGAAGCCTTTTATGTTCCCGGTTATGGCATGCAGGCGGCCGCCGCAACGCTTGCGGGCTTTTCTGCCGGAGAAAAAAACGAAAAAAAGCTCATGCAGTTTTCCTCTGCCATCATGGCCGTTGCCTGCTGCTTTATGACGCTCCTGGGGCTTCTTTTGTTTTTGTTTCCGGATGTTTTAATGCGGTTGTTTACAGAGGATGCCGCCGTCATCACCCAGGGGGCTTCCGCTTTGCGCATTGTTGCGCTGTCTGAGCCGTTTTTCGCCATCCTGATCATTATTGAAGGCGTCTTCAACGGCGTGGGCGACACCCGGGCCCCCTTCCTGTTCGCCCTCTGCACCATGTGGGGCATCCGGCTCCCTTCGGCCTATCTCTGCGTCAATGTGTTCCATCTGGGGCTGAACGCCGTTTGGTTCTGCATGATCGCGGACAATATCACCCGGTTTTTGTGTATGCTTCTCCGCTATCGCTCTGATCGGTGGAAAAAGCGGCTGAGCTTCTGAGCATTCTTCTTTGCAAAAAGCGCCCTGCTCAGGGCGCTTTTTCTGTTGCTCCGGTATGCTGCCGCAAACCAAGCAGCCGGCGACTGAAGGCAGCCAGCTGGCCCTCCGGCTCCGTGATCCGGACAAAGCCGCGTCCCAGCGTCTCCAGCGCCTGCTCATACTGTCCGGTATCCAGCTGCAGCTCCGTCACATCCTGCAGGGTCTCTCTGGCCTGCCGCAGGGGCTCGCTCTGACCGAAGCGCAGGATGAGCGCCGCCCCCAGCAGCACCAGAAACAGCAGGACGCCCGCTCTGCTCTGGCCGGCCCGCCGTTTGTTTCCGCTGGCCATCGTTACAAAATGATGCAGATCAGGCCGCCGCTGCCCTCGTTGATGATGCGCTCCAGCGTGTTCTGCAGCTTGGCCCTGGATTCGTCCGGCATATGGCGCAGCTTGTTGTTCAGGCCCTCGTTGACCAGATCGCTAAGTGATTTGCCGAAAATATTGCTGGACCAGAGCTGCTCCGGCGACTGGGCATATTGCTCTACCAGCTGCTGCACAAGGTCCTCCGACTGCTTTTCCGAGCCGACGATAGGACTGATCTCCGTCTGGACCTGAGTCTGGATCATATGGATGCTGGGGGCGCTGGCCCGGAGCCGCACGCCGAAGCGGCCGCCCTGCCGGACGATCTCCGGCTGCTCCAGCTGCATCTCGCCGCTTTCCGGCATGACAATGCCATAACCGGTGCGGCGCACCTGCTCCAATGCGGCGGAGATATGGTCATATTCCTTCTTGACCCGGGCCATCTCGCAGAGCAGCGGCACCAGATCGGCGTCGGAGCGGATCTCCATGCCGCACTGAAGGGAGAGCATCTGATAATAGAGCGCCTGGGGCACCGTCACCGCCACGGAGACCAGCCCTTCGCTCATGCCCAGCCCGGAAAGGCTCGCCTTCTCAATGTTTTCACAGGCGCAGAGGGCCTCGATCTGGCCCCGGGCGTCCCGCATCCGGCAGATCCTTCCGCAGGCCTCCATGATCTCCTGATAAAGGCTTTCCTTCAGCGGATCGCCGGCGGGCAGCATGGTCACCCAGGGGGGCAGGGCAAACCGGTATTCCCGGGCGGGAAACTCGGAAAGCACCGCGGCCAGCACCTCTTCGATCTGCCCCTTCTCCATGGTCTGGCAGTTCAGCGCAAGGCAGGCCACGCTGTATTTATCTTCCAGCTGCCGGCGGAGGGTCTGGGTCTCGCCGCTTTCCGGCCGGGAGGAGTTCAGCAGGATGCAGAAGGGCTTGCGGATCTCCTGCAGCTCCTGCACGATGCGCTCCTCCGCCTTTACATATTCCTCCCGGGAAAATTCGCCGAAGGAGCCGTCGGTGGTCACAACGACGCCGATGGTGCTGTGCTCCGTGATGACCTTGCGGGTCCCCAGCTCCGCCGCCTGCGCCAGAGGGATCTCCTGCTCGAACCAGGGGGTATGGACCATGCGGGGCTGATCCCCCTCCGACTGGCCGATGGCTCCCTCCACCATGAAGCCCACGCAGTCGATGAGCCGCAGGTTGCAGCGGGTGCCGTCCTCTGCCTGGATGGAGACGGCCTCCTCCGGGACGAACTTTGGCTCGGCCGTCATGATGGTCCTGCCGGAGCCGCTCTGGGGCAGCTCATCCTTTGCCCGTTCCTTCAGATAGATGTTGTCGATGTTGGGCAGCACCAGCTGCTCCATAAAGCTTTTGATAAAGGTGGACTTCCCCGTGCGCACCGGCCCCACCACGCCGATGTAAATATCCCCGGCGGTGCGCCGGGCGATATCCTGATAGATCGCGGTATTTGTCATGATTCCCAGCCTCTTTTCACAGAATCGTTTACTGGAATCTATGCGTCTGCGCCGAAAACTATGCCATGGCTCCGAAAAGCGGAAAAAGAATCTGGCGGCAGCCCCGCAAAATCGAAAAGGATGGTTGAAAGCCTTGCCGTTCTATGGTAAAATACAGGCAAAAGCGTATCGCGCTCTACTCTATTTTCGGAAAGCGGGGAATTTCAATGAAAAAACGAGTTTTGTCCCTTGTGCTGGCGCTTTGCCTGACGCTGCCGCTGCTGCCGGGAGCGATCTTTGCGGCGGAGCCTGCGTCTCAAACAGCGGACTTTACCGGCGCCGCTGAAGGCGGCGCCGAAGCAGCGCTGGCGCTGCTCAATGCGGCAAAATGGAGCAATGCAGAGGACTCCACCTGGGACGGCGACACCAAGACGCTGACCTTGAAGGGCGTTAACTTCACCACTACCGCCACCACCGCCTTAAAGCTGCCCGCTGGGGCCACTATCGTGCTGGCGGATGGGACGCATAACAGCATCACCGGCGGCGGCGCCGAGGTGAATGAGACCGGGGGCTATCAGGCCAAAATCTCCGTTTACGGAATTTATGCCGAGGGCGCGCTAACCATTCGAGGTTCGGGCGGCCTTAATGTGAAATCCGGCAAACACACGAACACCGGCAATGCCTGGACCTATTCTGTTGCCCTTTACGCAAAGGGAATGGTCACGGTCGAGGGCGGCAAGGTCGCGCTGACCGGCGGCGAGGTGACGAACGGCGACTGCGCCTTTTCCATCGGCCTTGAGCTGCCGAAGGGCAGCGGCCTTTCCGTCACCGGCGGCGAACTGACCACCAAAGGCGGGAGATCCACCGATACGGAAGACGGTGAGGCGCGCAGCTCCTTTTCCCGCGGCATTGACGCTTACCAGGCCAGTGTCTCCGTCTCCGGCAGCGGCAAGCTGACGGGCGATGCGGAGGATAAGCATGGCGGTCTTTCCTACGGTATCTACATTTTGAGCGGCGATCTGACGGTTGCGGACAGTGCCACGGTCTTTGCGCGTGTCCGTACCGGGATCGAGGTGTCCGGCGGCAATCTGATCCAGACCGGCGGCAGGATCGATGCCGGTACCGTGGCGGGCGGGTATTACGGACTTCTTGTTGAAAAAGGCACCTTCGATACCGGAGCCGTCGGCAATATCACCGTCAGCGGCGGCACGCTGGATGTTGCTTACGGCAGGATCAATTTTTCGGCCTACAATGCGACCGAACAGCAGGGGAATTTCACCGTGTCCGGGGAGGAAACGAAGGTTTTCGCGAAATCCGTCGATGGCGTGCGCGCCCTTGAGATCACGGACGCTGCCATGCACAGCGGCAGCATCGTCTCTAAGCAGCTGACGCTCAACAGCGGCAGCCTGACCGTGAAGGAGGGCGTGAAGGAGTATAACGGCAAGCTCTACACCGACCCCGCGCTTTGGCTTCAAAACCTCACTGTAAACAACGGCACGCTGGATGTGTCGTGGTACTGGGGCAATCATACGCCCATCGTGTTCCCCGTGGAAGAAGGCGCCGGTTTTTCCACGCCGCTCGTCCGGATGTGGGGTGATGACTTCACCGCCGCTTTCAATGGCGGAACGGCGCGCTTTGATACCGGCTGCGCCAGGAATATCGTGCTGAAGCTGGGGCGGCTTTCGCTCGGTGCGGGCATCGTGGAGACTGGCGCTGCCAATACTGATACCGATGCACATACGCAGGCCGAGAGCGGCACTCCTGTGGTGTTCAGCGCGATTCAGCGCGCCAATGTCACCGTCACCGGTATCGCCGCGCGGGATAAGGTCTATGACGGCACCGATACCGCTGAGCTCACCGGCGGCACGCTGAAAGGCGTGGCCGAGGGCGACAATGTGCAGCTTGATATGACCGGCGTAACTGCGAAGTTCGCGGACAAAGCTGTCGGCACGAACAAGGCTGTCACCGTCACCGGTTCGTTCCGCCTGACCGGCGAAGACGCTTACAAATACGCCCTGACGCAGCCCACCAGTGCTGAACTGGGCCTTACGGCCAGCATCACCCCCTGCGACCAGTTCACCGACGCTACCGACCAGGCACAGACCATCTATGTGGGCGAAGACAGCTTTGAAGCGCCCCGCTTCACCGGCATCGGCGGCGAGGAGGTGACGGGTACGCTTCACTATACGCTGGCCGACGGAAGGACGGAAGCAGATATTCCCGCAATGCTCCGCGGCCTGAAGGCGGGCGAGGGCCTGTACATCCCCTATACCTTCACCGCCAGCGGCAACTACAGCGGCGAAAAGACCGGCACCATCACCGTCACTGCCCAGGAGCGGCCCGCTTCCAGCGTCACGCCGGTCGCCCCCACCTACCCCGTGACCGCGCCGGACAGCGCCGAAAACGGCAGCGTCTCCGCCAGCCGGAAGAACGCGTCCAAGGGGACTGTCGTTACCGTCACCGTCCAGCCCGAAGCGGGCTATGTGCTGGAAACGCTTACCGTTACCGATAAAAACGGCAATGTGCTGGAGCTCACGGACAAGGGCAACGGCCAGTATACCTTCATCATGCCGGGCAGCAAGGTGGAGATCGCGGCCACCTTTATGGAGGACAACAGCGTTTTGAACTTCTTCTACGATGTACCCAACGACGCGTTTTATTATGAAGCGGTGAAGTGGGCCGTGGCGCAGGAGATCACCGACGGCGTCGGCGGCAATCTCTTTGCCCCTGACCAGCCCTGCACCCGGGCCCAGGTCGTCACCTTCCTGTGGCGCGCGGCGGGCTGCCCCGAGCCGCAGAGCACCGGCAGCTTCTCTGATGTTTCCGAAGGCAGCTATTATGCCAAGGCCGTGGCCTGGGCCGCAGCAAACGGCATCACCGGCGGCACCGGCGAAGGCAGATTCTCTCCCGACGCCGCCTGCACCCGGGGCGAGATCGTCACGCTGCTGTATCGCTATCTGCAGTCGAAGGGCGAGGGCTTTACGGGCAATTGGATGTTCCTCCTGCCGTTTACCGATGTGCCCGAGTGGTGCTATGAAGCGGTAGCCTGGTGCTATATGAAGAACATCACCGAGGGCACCTCCGCCACTACCTTCTCCCCCGACGACCCCTGCACCCGGGGACAGATCGTCACGCTGCTGTATCGCTGCATGAAGTGATCCCCCGCGGCGGGCAGGCTCCGCCAGACGCGGCTGATCCCCCATCGCAAAACAAGGCACCACGGAAGCTTCCGTGGTGCCTTTGCTATTATATGGATTCTTATTTTGTGGGATCCCGATAGGAGCACGGGAGGCCCACATCGCATTTTCCGCAGCAGTCTGCGCCATAGGCTTCCAGATTTCTGCAGGTCATCTGATAACACTTCTGACGGTCGAAGCCGTCTGCGGTCAGCGCGCCTGAAAAGCGTTTCGTCCATCCCGATGCCATAGGGCACCACCGCGTGATATCCCAGCCGGCGGATCTCCTCTGCCAGCGCGAGGTTCAGCGCTTCGATCATCCGGTTGGTCTCCAGATAGGACTGCGCCCAGGAGGGCGAAGCCAGATCGTTTTCCCCCTTCAGATTTTGGTCGCCGTGGGCCTTGGTAAACGGCACAAAATAGCTGATCACCACCGTCGCCTGCTCCAGATAATCCTGCGGGAGCCTGTGCCCCGGCATCACCAGCTCCGGAAGCCTTTGCAGATAGGGCGAATTGGCATCGGCAAAGCCCACCAGCGGCATCCGCCAGATGCGCTCCGCGCCCTGCGGGTATTGGCTGACGAACCGCTCGATCCATCCCCTGATCTCTTTTTCCAGCTCCTGCGGGCTCATGCTTCCATCCTCCGATCCATATTTCCGGTCAGCGGCCGCCGTTTTGCGGCCCTTTGACGCTTCCGGGGATGCTGTTTACAGCGCAGTCCCCTTCTTCGGCACGAAAAGGCCGCGCATATCGGCTCGTTCCAGCTCCAGCAGCTTCACCTTTTTGTCCATGCCGCCGGCATAGCCGGTGAGGCTTCCGCCGGTCCCCACCACGCGGTGGCAGGGAATGATAATGGAGATCTCATTATGGCCGACGGCTCCGCCCACGGCCTGGGCAGACATCCGGGAAAGGCTCATATCCTTTGCCAGCTGCTGGGCGATCCCGCCGTAGGTGACCGTCTGCCCATAGGGGATCTGCAGCAAAATCTCCCATATGGCCCGGCGAAATTCCGTTCCTACGGGATGCAGCGGCGGCAGAAAGCCGGGCGCCTGACCGGCAAAATAAAGGTCCAGCCAGCACCTTGCCTGCGAAAGCGCAGGCGTTTCCCGGTGGATGCGCTCCGCCGGCAGTCCGCGGGCAAAATACTTTTGCCCGTCAAACCACAGGCCGGTCAGGCCGATCTCATCGGCCGCCAGAAGGATCCCGCCCAGCGGGGAATCATAATGCTGCGTAAAGATCATGGCGTCTGCCTCCGTTTCCCTGATGGATCGCCCCTGATTTTCGGGATCATGATACCATAATCCCCCGGAAAAAACAATCGGTGAATGTGCCGAAAGCCGTCACGGGGTCTGCCCGGCCCCGGCGGCCCTGCCGCTTCCCTTTCTTCCCAGATAGCGGAACACCCGGCGGCAATAGTTCTGATAGGGCGCGCCGAAAACTGCCGTAAGGTAGCGCTCCTCCTGCAGGATCTGCAGATGGAGCATGACCATGGCAAACAGGGAAAACGCAAGGGTCAGCAGGTTTCCATACATCAGCAGGACGCCGATATACATAAAATCAAAGCCCAGAAACGCCGGGTTGCGGCTGAATCGGTAAATGCCGGTAGTGACCAGCCGGGTCTTGTCCTGATCGGGGATCCCCGCCCGCCAGCTGTCCTTCATGCACAAAACGGAGCACAGGAAGATCCCGTCGCCCAGCATCCCGATGCAGAAGCCGGTGAACCTTGCGCCCGCCGGAAGGCAGCTCCAGCCGAAGGCAATGGAAAGAAGCTGCGCCATAGGCGCGCCCAGCGTGGCGGCGCTCATCAGCAATTCAACCGTGTGGATGTCCTTTTCCTTTCTGCGGCCGATCTGCCGGGTCTGGATGCCCCGGCGCTTCTGCGCCAGCATTTTTGCAAAATAGATGCCATAGAATACCGCCAGCACAAAAAGCGCAGGCAGCGCATAGGGGATCTTCCCCTCCAATGTGAGCTTCATGCGTTATCCTTCCTTTTCTTTCGGAATACACATTCCCACGGCAAGGCCGATCAGCATGCCCAGCGAGGTGCCGATGCCGGTATGATCATCGCCAAGGGCCGCCCCCAGCGCCACCCAGGGGGCAGCCGCCCGGAGAACCTCTAACAATGCGTTCATTCTTCTTTCTCCTGTATGAGATCAGTTCTTTTTCTTCCGCAGGTTCAGCAGGACATAGCCGCCGATCAGCAGGGCCACAGACGCGCCCATCACGCCGTACATGGCCCCGATGCTGACCTTTTCGCCGAAGAAATAGAGATTGCAGTCGATGGAATCCCGGATGGCTTCCACCACCTCGGCAGGAAAGCCCTGCCGGGCCATTTCTTCATAGACGCCGTTTAAGGCGTGGTTCCGGAACAGCGCCGTCCCATAGGTCCCCGGGAGGAAGGACAGCACCTTCTGCAGGCCCGTGCCGAAGCTGGAGATGGGCATATACGCGCCGCAAATAAAGCCATAGCCAGAGCTGACGATGGTGCCCACTGCAGACGCCTGTCCGTTGGTGGTGAGATTGCAGTTGATGATGGAGGACAGCGCCGTCCCAAACAGCACCAGGATCAAAACATCCAGACAAAGCAGCAGCACATCCGCCGCCGACAGATACCAGCCGGTGAAATACAGATACCCCAGGCAGGCCGCCAGCGCCGCATAGCAGATCAGCAGCGTGGACAGCGCGCTTGCCGCAAAATAGCTGAGCGCCAGCGTGGAGCGCTTCACGGGGCTCATGGTCAGGTCGCGCCGGGCTCCGCTGATCCTGTCCTGCACCATCAGCAGATTGGAGCAGAAGGCCACCGTCACGCAGCACACCGCCAGCAGCGAGGAGATCAGCTGACCGCCCACCGTGCCGTTGATCAGGGCTTCGTCCACGGAGACCCCGGCAGACAGCGCGGAGACGAAGGAATCCTTATAGACCTTCGCAAGAAAGGTCGCATACAGCACCAGCAGGATCACCGGCGTGATCAGCGAGGTGAAAAACATCCCCTTATCCTTAAAAAACAATTTGCAGTTCCGCTTGATCAGCGCGCCAAGCCCTGTCATTTCTCATTTCCCCCTATCAGCTTCTTGCCCGTCACGGCAAGAAAAACATCGTCCATTTTTCCCTTGGTGATCTCATAGTCCGTAAAAAGCGCCGGATCCTTCAGGATCAGCTGCGTGGCCTCCGCGGTGTTTGCGACCTCCATGCGCCAGCCGTCCGGCACGGGGGTATAGGGCCGCCCCAGCGCCTTGACCGCGGCTTCTTCCGCGCCGTAAATCGTCACAAAATCGCCGGCATAGGTATTTTTCAGGGTCAGCGGCGTCCCTTCGCTCACGATCCTGCCGCTGTCCAAAATGATCACATAATCGGCGTCTGCCGCTTCCTCCATGTAGTGCGTGGTGAGAAAGACCGTCAGCCCGTCCTTTTTGCGCAGCTCCGTCACCACATCCCAGAGCAGCTTCCGGGTCTGGGGATCCAGACCGGTGGTGGGCTCGTCAAAGATCAGGATCTTGGGCCTGTGGAGCAGCGCTCTGGCGATGTCGATGCGCCGGCGCTGGCCGCCGGAGAGCTTTCCCACCGGACGGTTCAGGATGGCTTCAAAATTCAGCAGCTTCGCAAGCTCTGCCAGCCGCTGCGCAAACGCCGCGCCCCGGATGCCATAGAGGGCGGCGCGGCTTTTCAGATTGTCCCGCACGCTCAGCGCTCCGTCCAAAACAGAGCTCTGAAACACCACGCCCAGCTCCCGCCGGATGTGGTCCGGATCACGGTCCAGATCTGCGCCGTCGATCTCCACGGCGCCGCCGTCCTTGGCGAGCTGGCCGCACATGATATTGATGGTGGTGGATTTGCCCGCGCCGTTGATGCCCAGGAAGGCGAACAGCTCGCCCTCCTTTACGCGGAAGCTCAGATCCTGCACCGCTTTTACTTCCCCGAAGCTTTTGCTCAGGTGATCGATCTTGATAATATCGTTCATGCTGATCCCGGTTCCTCTCTTTCTCAAGCCGCAGCTTTCCGGCTTGTCTTTTGGTTCATTGGTCGTTTCGCCGGCGGCGGATCACAGCTCCAGCCGCATGGAAACAAGCTCCTGATATCCGGCCGTCCGGGAGCGAAAGCCCTTGGGATTTCTTCCGCATTCCAGAAACCCGGCCTTTTGATACATGGCTATGGCCCGCGTATTCTCCGCTATCACACTCAGCTCCAGCTGGACATATCCGGCGTCTCTCGCGCACTGGATGCAGGCTTCCATCAGGCTGCGGCCGATGCCAAGCCCCCAGTATGCCTTCCGCACGCTGATGCCGAACTCGGCCCGGTGCGCCACCTTATATCTGGTCCCCACCGCATCGACCCCGGCCGTCCCGACCACGCGGCCATCCGCCAGGGCGATCAGCTCGATCTCGTTGGCGCTCTCTTCCTTGCGCGCCAGAAAGCGGCCCTCCTGCTCCGGGTCGAAGCGGCTTTCCTCCGGATAAGTCAGGAGAAAATCGGTCTCTCCGTGGGTCTGCTGAAAGCAATCCAGCACGGTGCATCCGTCGGCGGCCGCCGCGCTGCGCAGTTCGATCTCCCTGCCGTCTTTTGCAAGGATCCTTTTGCTGTATTTCATCGTTTCTCCTCTCCCGGGGGCAGATCCCGCTGCAGCTCCGGCGCGTCTCTGCCGATCAGCGCGGAAAAGACCGCGTCGCGGTCAAAGGCGTCGGCGGAAAAGCCGGGGATCTCCCGGATGGACTTGAAAATGCTGATGCTGACCTCCGTGAGGATCTGTCTGATCTCCCGGTCAGAATAGGGGCAGCCGCCGGTGACGATCAGCGTGGACAGGCTGTGTACCACCAGCCACAGATCGCGGAAATACAGATCCGCTTCCCCTTCGGTGATCCGGTAGATCTCCATCAGGGCCGGCCGGACAAGGCCCTGCAGGTGGCGCATGGACTGCGTGGCGCTGTGCTCCGGTGTCCGCGCCAGAAACAGGACGCGATAAAGCTCCGGCTCCTCCCGGGCAAAGCGGATGTAGTTCTTCCCCACGCCCAAAAACGGGATCGGCTCCTGCAGGCCCGCGTTGGTATAGCCGTCGTATACGCGCACTGCGGCGGCATAGACCTCCTGCCGCACCTCCTCCATGGAGCCGAAGCCCGTAAAGATCGGGCGCGTGGAGGTGCCCAGCTCGTCGGCGATGGTCTTTGCCGTCAGGCCGTCCAGCCCTCTGGCCCGGACCACCCGCATCGCCGCCTGCACCATCTCTTCTCTTGTGAATTTATTCTTTGGCGCCATCGTCTGCCCCCTTCCCCGCAGAAGTACATCTTCAAATGTGCATCAGGCAATGTGCATTGCATATTATAGTTTTCCGCAGCGGGTTTGTCAATAAGGCCCCCTTGCTTTCCGAATCGACCCTGTATACCGTTTTGAAGCGTCTGGAGGCGGCGGAGCTTCTGACGGTCCGCACTGCGGAGCACAACGGCCGGCTTCGGAAGTATTATCACATTACCGAAGCGGGGCGGCAGCGCCTTGAGGAGTTCAAGGTCGAATGGAAGGAGATCTTGGCGGTCTATCAGTTTGTAACGAGGGAGGATCAGGGCAATGAATAAACAGGAATTTCTTGCGGCGCTGCGCGAAGGATTCGTCGGGCTGCCGCAGGATTTGCAGCCCTTTCCATCGGGATCGTTTGCGCCGGGCTTTGCATTTTTCTGTTTTTCGGATGTCAAAACGCTTCAAAGGGCATCCTGGCGCTTACGAAAAGGATCCCCCTGTGGGTAAAGCGCCGCTTGATCAGGAAGGAGGAAGCACAATGAAAAAGACGGCAAAAACATGGTACATCACGGCGGCTGCGCTTGTGTTGATGGGCTGTATTCTTTTTATTGGTGTCATGAGTTCCGTCGGATGGGATGTTTCCAGGCTCTCCGCGGTCAGCTTCGAGACCCGGATCCACAAGATCGCCGAGCCGTTCCGCGATCTGTCGCTGACGACGGATACCGCGAATATCGTATTTGCCCGCTCGGAGGACGGGAGCTGCCGCGTGGCGTGCTATGAGGAAGCAAACGCAGCCCATTCCGTCACCGTCGAAAACGGTGTGCTGCTCATCCGGCGCATCGATCAGCGCTCCTGGTACGACCACATCGGCTTTCGCTTCTCCTCGCCGCGAATCACTGTCTACCTGCCGCAGGCGGAATATGGCGCGCTTTCCGTTTGCGAAAGCACCGGCGATATCCACCTGCCCAAAGGGCTCTCCTTCGGGCGCATGGATCTTTCTGCCAGCACCGGCAGCATCCGCTGCTCCGCAGACGCGCGGGAGGCCGTCAGGCTCAAAACGGGCACCGGAGATCTCTGCCTCGCGGATGCTTCCGCCGGCTCCCTTGACCTTTCCGTCACCACAGGGCAGATCAAGGTCTCAGATGTGCGCTGCGCAGGAGATATTACGGTGAGCGTTTCCACCGGAAAAGCATATCTGACCCGCATTGCCTGCAAAAACCTCATCTCCAGCGGGACCACAGGCGATATTTTTCTGGAGGATACCGCCGCCGCAGAAGCGTTTTCCCTCGAAAGAAGCACCGGCAATGTGCGGTTTGACCGGGCAGACGCATCGGAGATCTTCGTCCGGACCGGTACGGGCAATGTGACAGGCAGTCTGCTTACCGATAAGGTATTTCTCACCCAGACCGATACGGGAACGGTGGAGGTCCCCCAAACGATCACCGGCGGCCGCTGCGAGATCCGAACCGATACCGGCGATATTGAACTCAAAATAGACTAAAAATGATAAAAGCCATGGCAGGCTGTTCGGCGCCTTGCCATGGCTTTCCTTATTCCTTCCCGCCGCCGCGGGCCTGACTGAAATGGAGCATTGACAAAATGCCCACCGGCAGAAAATAGGCGCACCAAAGCTCCAGCGCAAGGATCCCCGCCATACCGTCCGTCCCTGCGGACATGGACGCGCGAAAGACCCCCGTCATGGGCAGGATCAGGCATCCAAAAAAGAAGCCGCCGTGGATCATCATGAGGTATTTCAGCCATGTTTCCCGTCTGCTTTTCGGCGCAATGGTCAGGCCGATAAAGAAGGTGGATAACGCCATCATTCCATAGCCGAGCAGATCGTAGCTGAAAAGCAATCCGCCCTTGGAGAAATCCAGGATCATCGCAGCCTGTTCGTTCAGCGGATCGGTCCTGACCGCCGTCGTCTGCGCAAAATACACCAGCAGGACAAAAACGGCGTAGATGCAGCCAAAGATCAGGCCCGCATTGGCGGCCGCCCTCCGGTCCTCCCCGCTTTCATTCTGGTATCCGGCGATCATCAGCAGATATCCCAGCGCAAGAAAGATACAGACAAAGCAGCTCCAAAAGATGGAAATAAACAGGCAGACGGCAAAGAGAACCACCGCTGCCGTAACGAGGATCGATCCAATTTTCCCGATCGTTTGATTCATAGCGCCTTTCCTTTTCCGCAGAATTCCGGTTTCCCTGTCTTAAATACATCGTGCAATATGCATTGCGCGGTGTTCATTATATGCGCAAGCTTCCCGCTTGTCAAGCGCCGCAAAAAATGCGCCGTTTTTGCCGGGCAAGGCCCGCAAAACGACGCCAAAGCAAAAAAACAGATGCGCCCGGCTTTTGCCAGACGCATCTGCGGCTTGGAGGTGCCACCCAGATTTGAACTGGGGAATGAAGGTTTTGCAGACCTTTGCCTTACCACTTGGCCATGGCACCAGATAGAACTTTGCAGGAGACAGGCTCCTGCAAAGTATTATATGGAGCGGACTACGAGGCTCGAACTCGCTACCTCCACCTTGGCAAGGTGGCGCT
>USML01000024.1 GCA_900555855.1 uncultured Eubacteriales bacterium
GCATATCGTCGGCAGCGTCAGATGTGTATAAGAGACAGGGCGCAGGCCCTGCGGCCCTTCTGCCGGGAGACCTTTTTTGCCCGGGCGCTGTGCGCCGGAGAAACGAAATAAAAGACGGAGGTGGAGCCGGTGCGTTTTTTGAAAAGGCAATATGCCCTTTGTGGGCAGTTTTTCCGGGAAAGGCTGCTGCGGCGGGCGCTGTGGTGTCTGGCGGCGTTTGTGGCTGCGGGGCTGCTGGCCGGGCTGTTGTGCCCGCGGGAGCAGGCAGCCGCGCTGCAGGAACGCTTTGCAGAGGCGCTGCAGCAGGAGGAGCTGATGGATGCGCAGGGCGGGATTCGAATGCCGGAGCTGTTCCTGCATAATGTCCGGACCGTCGCTTCCTCGATGCTGGCGGGGCTGGTGCCCTTTCTCTTTCTGCCGGCGGCGATCCTGCTGCTGAACGGCGGACTGCTGGGCGTTGTGCTGTCCCTTTATGGTAAAAGCGCGTGGAAGCTTCTGCTGTTGGGCATTTTGCCCCATGGGATCTTTGAGATCCCCGCCATTATGCTGGGCTGCGCCATGGGGCTGCTCCTTTGCCGGAGCGTTATGGATAGCTTGCGGAAAAAACCGGGCGCACAGCCGCTGGAGAAGCTCTTTCCGGCGCTGTTCCGCGTATTTTTCTGCTATTGCGTGCCGCTGCTGCTGGCGGCTGCGGCCATTGAGAGCTGGATCACGCCGCTTTGTTTGGGCCTTTTGGGGCCTTTCGGCGGGGGCGCTGGCGTTGGCGTCTGAACAGGATCAAACAGAAATGAGGAACGACTGATGGAAGCAAAGCTGAAAGAATCCATTCTCCGCCAAGTGGCGGATTATCCGGGACACACCTCGATCTATTATCAGGATCTCACCACCGGCGAGCACTGGGGCTACAACGAGCTGGAGCCTATGGGCGCGGCCAGCGTCATCAAGCTCACCGTCATGGCGGAGCTGTTTCGCCAGCTGGAGACGGGGCTGGTGCGCCGGGATCAGAAAATCACCGTGCGGGATGAGGATCGGGTCCCCATCTGCGGTGTCTTGACGCTGATGCACACGGGGCTGGAGGTGACGCCTGTCGACCTGTGCTGGCTGATGATCACCATCTCCGACAACATGGCCACCAATCTGCTCATCGACCTGCTGGGGCTGGACAATATCCAGGCAAACAACCGACGGCTTGGGCTGGAGGGCGTCGTGCTGAACCGCAAGCTCTTTGAGACCCGGGAGGCCTTTTGCGGCAAGCGCAACACCGTTTCTGCACGGGGCGTTGCCCGGCTGCTGGAGCTGATCTGGAAGCGTCAGCTGGTGAGCGAAAGCGCCAGCGGCGAGATGCTGGAGATGCTGCTGGCCCAGCAGTGCACCAACAAAATGCCGCTGCTGCTGGCCGAGGGAGAGACGGCCCACAAGACCGGCGAGGACGAGGGCATCACCCACGATGTGGGCATCGTTCTGGCGAAACATCCCTTCCTGGTGTGCTTCTGCAACTGGGAGCTGGAGCCGGGCACGGAGGGACGGCTGAACATCCAGATCGGCGAGATCACCCGGGCGCTCTACGATGCCAATGGCGGCGCGCCGGCGCAGGCTTGAGGAAAGGGAGGGAGCGCTATGGCCTATGTGGATAAGACCACCAGCCACCTTTACAGCGTTTATTTTGCCCCCCGCGGACGGGATCGGATGTATGCTCTGGGGATGCAGATCGCTCAGCTGCATCTGAGCCCCTTTGACCGGATCATCGGCGTCATTGGCGAGGCCGGCTCCGGCAAGAGCATGCTGATCAAGGGGATGTTTCCCGGCCTGGAGCTGACCAACGATGACGAGGGCGTAAATATGCGGCCGCTGCCCCTGCTGGCCCAGGAGGAGGAGAGCCGGTTTTATTCGCCTCACACCTATCACATGGATGTGCGCTTTGAGCTGGGCTTCAGCCAGATGCACGCGCTGGTGGATGCCACGCTGCAGGCCATCGCCCGGGGCAAGCGGGTGGTCATCGAGCATTTCGACCTGCTGCAGGAGCAGTTGGGCATGAATGCCGATCTGATCCTGGGCATCGGCGAGGAGGTCATTGTCACCCGTCCCAATGTATTTGGCCCGCTGCCGGCGGATATCGCCCGCATCGTGCATAAGTCCGTCCGCATCCGGCAGATGGCGCACACGGCGGAGGACCTCTGCGAGCGGCACATGACCCCGGAGGAATATGACCGCTGCGAGCACGATGACATTAAAAACGGATTTCTGCTGGTCTTTCCGGACCGTCCGCCGGAGGTGGATATCCCGGCGCTGGAGACGGCTGTCCGGGAGGATATTGCCGCCAATCTTCCGGTGGAATATGTAGACGATCAGCATGTGAGCATCGGCGGACGCATCCACCGCTGCACCGGCCCCCGCACCCATGTTTCCGAGACGGGGGAGATCGTTGGCTTCCGCCTGCTGCCAAGGCCCATCTACGACGACCGGAAGGATCGGTGGCTGCTGGTAGGCAGAGTGGGCCCCAAGCAGCCGGATCTGCTGGGGCATATCAACAATGTAGATCTGGAGTGACGGCATGAAGATGATGGGCATCGATCTGGGACAGGCGCGGACGGGGGTCTGCGTCTCCGACCTCAGCGGCTTTCTGGCCGGCCGCAGCATCACCATCCCGGAGCATAACCGCCAGCGGCTGCTGGCGGCCATCTGCCGGGAGATCGAAGCGGAAAAGCCGGAGCGCATCGTGCTGGGTCTGCCGCTGAACATGAATGGGACGGAGGGGCCAAAGGCGGCGGAATGCCGGGCCTTTGCCCTCCAGTTGCAGGAGGCCTGCGGGCTGGAGGTCGTGCTCTGGGATGAGCGCTGCAGCAGCGTTACCGCCAACCGCATTTTGAGCGACGCCGGGAAAAAACGGGGCAAGCAGCGGGCGCGGGTAGACGCCGTGGCGGCGCAGGTGATCCTGCAGGGCTATTTAGACTATTACAATTTGCATAAAGAATCCTGAAAAATACGATAAGTTGTCGAGAAAGGGCGGTTTTATGGAGTTATTGGAGCTTTTGAAGGCGCGGTATTCCGTGCGGAAGTTTGCAGACAAGCCGGTGGAGGAGGAAAAGCTGCAGCTGGTGCTGGAGGCGGGCGCCTGCGCCCCCACGGCGAAAAATCAGCAGCCCCAGCATATTTATGTGCTGGAGAGCGCCGCTGCGCTGGAAAAGATCCGGGCGATCACGCCCTGTGCATTTGACGCACCGGTGGTGCTGCTGATCTGCGGTGACCGGCAGGAGGGCTGGACCAACCCCTTCAACGACCGCAATGCGACCGAGATGGATTGCTCCATCGTCACCGCGCAGATGATGCTGGAGGCTCAGTCGCTGGGGCTGGGCACCACCTGGGTCTGCTGGTTCGATACGGCGGAGGTGAAAAAGCAGTTTGCCCTGCCGGAAGGCCACGAGCCCTTTGCCCTGCTGCCGCTGGGCTATGCCGCGGCAGACTGCCATCCCAGCCGGATGCACTTCAGCCGCAAGCCGCTGAGCGAGACGGTGGAGCGACTGTAAGCCAAAGATCAGAGCCGGATCCATAAAAAAGCGCCCTCCGCAGGTTTTCTGCGGAGGGCGCTTTGCAGCGCGGTCAATACATCCGATAGAGCAGCGCGGCAAACTCAGCCCGGGTGATGGTCCCGTTGGGGTTCACCTGGTTTTTCTCGTTGCCGTTGACGATGCCCAGCGCGGAGAGCAGATCCAGATGATCCCGGGACCAGGCGGGGATCTGTCCGGCGTCGGCATAGGTGCAGGGCGCATAGGCATAGCCGCGGGTCAGCGTGCGGCCCAGCATGGTCATGATCTGCGCCCGGGAGCAGGCGGCGCCGGGATTCAAAACGGAGCGCCCGGCGGCGTCGGTAGAGCCCTTCATCATGCCCAGCGCATACATGGCCTTCACATGGGGCAGCGCCCAGTCGGGGATCTTTGCAGCGTCGGTATAGGGCAGGACGGTGTTTTCATACTGGGTCACATCCACGCCCAGATAGCGGGAAAGCATGGTGGCGGCCATGGCGTTGTTCACCTGATCGCCGGGGCGGAACTGCTCCGCATCGGAGAAAACGCCCTTCCCATGGAGATATTCCACGGCGGCGGCAGCCCAGTGGCCGTTCATATCCGAAAAGCTGGGCGCTGCGGCCTGCCCGATCTCCGTGCTCTGCCGGGAAAGATTGCCCATGGCGTCCCGGGCGGTGACGGTGATCCGGTGGCGGGCGCCGTCGGTGGGCAGCGCACAGGTAAGAACGCCGCCGGAATATTGGAAGGCTGCTGCAGCGCCGTCGATTGCGACTGTGATGCCGGTGGAGGAGAGACTGCCGGAATCATCGGTAACGGCGGCCTGCAGCGTGCCCTCTGTGCTTTGAATGCTGATGACAGGCGGCGTCACATCCCGTTCCATGGCGCCATAGTGGGCACAGAGCTGATCCAGCCAGAGGGTCCCGCTGCCTGCGCCTCGCCGGGCAAAGCCCAGCAGAGAGACGGCGTCCTGGGGGACCTCCGCAAAGACGGTCTGCCAGCTGTCGCCCTCTGCGGTCAGCGGCTGCGCCAGCAGGGAAGCCGTGCTGTCAGCCGGGGCAAACAGGAAATACCACTGGCCGCTGCCCTTGGCCATGACGGAGACATGGGAGACCTTTTCCAGCGCGATGGCTTCCGGGAAGAGATATTCTGCCAGCTGGCCGTCGGCGCCGGTATAGGAGAGCTTCACAGAGCCCTTGCCATAGCGGATGTTTTCCGGCTGGGTCTCCTGCAGGACCTGGGCCTGGGCATTGCCGTAGATCCCCAGGGAAGCGCTGTCCAGATCGGAAAGCAGGCTGGCAGGCTTGGCCTCCAGCGTTACCGTCACGGTGCAGACGGCGCTGCCGTAGGCGCAGGTGATGCTGCCGCTGCCGGAGCGCCGGGCGGCGGTAAAGACGCCGTTTTCGTCGATGGTGCCGATATCGCCGGTGACGGCAAAGGAAAACTGATCGTCGGAGCAGACGATGGAGCGGATGCCGTCGCTGGCAAGAACATCCAGATCGGTGACGCTGCCCGGCTCCAGCGTCAGGGCAGAGACTGCCTTGCCGCCGACCGTGAGCTTCAGCGAAGCCACCGCATCGGTAACGGTATACAAAGCGGGCTGGCTTTCCAGCCGGGAGGTGAACACCTGATAGGTGCCGGCCTCGTGAGGCGCATAGTAAACGCCGCCGGAGACCCAGCCGCCGTCGGCGGTGAGGTCGTCCGTAACATCGGCAAAATTCAGATAGGATTTATGATAGGAGATGGCGCTGACGGGCAGGGAAGCGCCGGCCAGCAGCGTGGCAGACCGGGGATAGACCGTGCTGCCCCAGGCGCGGCCGGAGGAGCTGCCGGAGCCGTCTTCCTCCGTGACGAACAAAAGATAGGTGGCGCAGGCCCGGGGGCTGCCCTCCGAGGGGGAGGAAAGGACGGCGGTGGCCTTGCCCGGGTAGGCTGCGGCCAAAATGGAGGAGCCGCCGCCATCCAGATTGATGACAGTAACGCAGCCCTCCGCCAGCAGCAGCTGGGCGGCCTCGATCAGGGAAATGCCAGTGCTCAGTGCAGCCTGACGGCCGTCACACTCCAGAATTCGTACAGAGCCATCCTCCCAGATGCCCAAAACCGTCCGGGGCGCCACCTCTGCGGTGGCATCGGAGGTGAGCTGGCCGTTTCTCGCCAGCATATTTCCGCCGCCGGAGCCCCAGACCACATCGTTCCAGGCGGGGTCCTCCGTGGCGGCATAGAGCGTCACCTCATCGCCCGCCGTCAGGTCGGAGAGGGTCACGCCGGCGGTGCAGCTGTCCGTCAGACTGAGCACCAGCTGATCCGGCCCGATGGGCGTGCTGGAGGTGTGTGCAGTGGAGACTACCCGGGCCTTGAGCTTGCGGCCCAGACGAAGGGGACCGCCCTTCACCGGCTCCAGAACGACCTCCGTGCCGGCGGCCGTGGTGGCGGTGGTGGCGTCAAAGTCCTGCGTATAGAGATAGATGCCGGCGGAGGTGCGCACATTGTTCAGGGCATGGATGGGCCGCTCGGCGCCGTCCGGCCCGGTGAGGGTGATGGACAGCTTGGGCGTCCCGGCGATGGCCGTGCCGTCCTCAAAAAAGCCCACGGCATTCCAACCGCCGTCGGAGGAGGCCAGCCTGCCGTTCTGAATGGTCATGCCCGTTGGCACACCGGAGCCCATGAAGAAGAAATCGGAGTTCACCGCCGCCAGCACCCGGTAGCCCATGCTTTCCGCATAAGCGACCACCGTGCCTATGGTGGATTTTCCGTTGATATAGGTCCCGTAGAGGACCAGCGGCCGGACATTGCCGCCGGGGGTATAGTCCAGCGTAAACAGCTGCCGCAGCTTGCCTGCGTCGGTATAGCCGTTGCCCTGCGTCAGCGTCAGGCCCTGGCCCAGGTCCGTTCGGACCGTATAAGTCAGCGGGCCGGCTGCCAGCGCGGCAAAAGGCAGGGCAGACGCCGCCAGCGCCAGCACCAGAAGCAGCGCGGCGAAACGGGATGCGATGGCTTTCATGGAGACTCCTTTCCAGATAAAGCGGGATCGTTTCAGACAGCTTCATTATACCTTACCCCGCCGGGAAAGAACACCCCCGAAAATCTGAATAAATTCTGAAAATGCGGCCAAAAATGGAAAGATCAAACAAAAAATGGAGGCATAAGCCTCCGAAAAAACGGGATCAGTGGTTGCCGCGGGAACACTTTTCCGCATCAATGGCCAGCACGATCATCAGGGCATACAGGGCGTTTTCCGGGGAAACCACATCAATGGAATAGGTGTCCGTCCAGTTCCAGAGCTCCTTGCTGACGGCGGCCACCGGATCGCCATAGGCGTCGGTGATGGTATAGTCCCATTCCCAGAAGCTGCCCTGCACCTGCCAGCCGTTAAAATCCAGCCGAAAGGATGGCCGAAACAGGGTAAACTCCTTGGTGAGCGTGCCCAGCAGGGTCTCGCCCTCATAAAAATCAAAATGAGGCAGAAAGCGGAAGACCTGCTCCTTCACCACGCCAAGGACAGAGCCCTGTGCGTCCAGGAGCTGGAGCTTGTGGCCCCAGGCCAGCTTGCCCTCCACCGTAAAAAGCGTCGCGCCGGTCTCGTCGTAGATATCGTAGCTGTCGAACCAGGAAAAAAACCGCTGCTTGAACAGCATCTTCATGAAAAAAAACACCTCCCGCAGATCATCTGCCTTCAGTATAGCAGAAAACCGCCAGCGGCGCAAGAAAAATGCCGCTTGCCAAGCCGGGCGGAACATGATATCCTGAAGGCAGAACAACAGGAAAACGGAGGCGTTTTTTTATGAAGCAGGCGCTGGCACGGGAGCTTTTGCGGTTCATCCGCAAAAGCCCCAGCTGTTATCATGTGATCGCAAATCTGGAGGAGCTGCTGCAGCAGGCGGGCTATCAGGCCCTGCGGGAGGAGGAGCCCTGGTCCATCGGGCCGTGCGGAAAGTATTATGTCGTCCGCAACGGCTCGTCCATTCTGGCCTTCCGCACGCCGGAGAAGCTGTCCGGCGGCTATATGCTGGCGGCGGCCCATTCCGATTCCCCCACCTTCAAGCTCAAGGAACAGCCGGAAAAGCTGTCGGCGGGGCACTATGTCCAGCTGAGCACGGAAAAATACGGTGGGATGCTCATGGGCACCTGGCTGGACCGTCCCCTCTCCGCAGCGGGCCGGGTGCTGGTCCGGCAGGGGGAGAAGCTGGCGGTCCGGCTGGTGGATATCGACCGGGATCTGCTGGTGATCCCCAATGTGGCCATCCATATGGACCGGACGGCCAACGACGGTAAGAAATATCTGGCCAATGTGGATACGCTGCCGCTGCTGGGCGGCGTCTCGGCCCAGGGCGGCTTCCGCAAGCTGCTGGCGGAGAGCGCCGGCGTCCGGGCGGAGGATATTTTAGGCCACGATCTCTTCCTTTATTGCCGGGAGAGCGGCACGCTGCTTGGTTCGGAGGAGGAATATATCCTCTCTCCCAAGCTGGACGATCTGGAATGTGCCTATGGCTGCGTGCAGGGCTTTCTGCAGGCGGAGCCATCGGAGAGCATCCCGGTGTGCTGTGTGTTTGACAACGAGGAGGTGGGCAGCGAGACCAAGCAGGGCGCGGCCTCACCCTTTTTGCGGGATACGCTGCGCCGCATCGCCCGAGGCCTGGGGCTGGACGAGGAGGCCCATCAGGCTATGCTGGCTCGGAGCTTTCTGGTTTCGGCTGATAATGCCCATGCGCAGCATCCCAATCATCCGGAGTATTCCGACAGCGGCAACTGCCCCTTCCTGAACGAGGGCATTGTCATCAAGTTCAACGCCAATCAGCGCTATGCCACCGACGGCGTCTCCTGTGCGCTTTTCCGGGAGGTCTGCCGGCAGGCCGACGCGCCGGTGCAGGTCTATGCCAACCGGTCGGATCTGGCCGGCGGAAGCACGCTGGGCAGCATCGCCAATACCAAGGTACCGGTGAACACCGTGGATATCGGTCTGCCCCAGCTGGCCATGCATTCCGCCGTGGAGACGGCGGGCGTGGAGGATCTTTTCAGCCTGGTTCGGGCTATGACCTGCTATTTCAGCAAAACGCTGGTGAAGGAGCCGGCGGGGGTCTATTGCCTGAAATAATTTCCTGAAAAAGGCGCTTATGCTTTTTCTGCAAAGGGGCAAAGCTAAGAGCGGAGGTGCTGTGCAGATGAAACAGAAGAGAAAGCATCGGATCCCGCCGGTGATCGCTCCGGCAGGCCTTCGGGCCGACAGCCTTCGCCCCGGCAATGTTCCCACGCCGGACGATCAGAGCGTGGAGGAGGAGCATCGCTGGCGGGAGGAACACATCCAATAAAGGCCTTCGCCCAGCGGCGCGGGCAGAAGCAAAGCAAAAAAACACGGTGCAGTCCCCAGCGGGAGACTGCGCCGTGTTTTGCGTTTGAATGCAGTTGAAGGGAAGGAGCCGCTCAGTCCTCTGCGCGCAGGGGCTGATCCTTCCAGGCATCCAGCCACTTGCGGCGGCGAAAACGGACAAAGCTGATGGCGCCCCGCACCACCCAGTCCAGCGCCATGGCCAGCCAGACGGCAGTGAGATCCCAGGAGAAAAAGCGGATCAGCAAGAAGGCCAGCGGCAGACGCACCAGCCACATACCGGCCACGGAGATATAGAAGGGCCAGCGGGTATCGCCCGCACCCCGCAGAACGCCGCCCAGCACATTGCCCACGGCCACCAGCGGCTCCACAAAGGCTTCGATGCGCAGCATCTTCGCGCCCAGCGCGATGACGGCAGGCTCCCGCGTGAAAAACCGGAGGATCTGCGGCGCGAACAAAAACATGGCAGAGCCCATCACTGTCATAACGCCTATGCCCATCAGCGTGCAAAGCCCGCCCAGCCGATAGGCCCGGTCCTTTTTGCCGCCGCCCAGATTCTGGGCCACCAGCGTGGTGGCGGCGATGGAAAAGCCGAAGACCGGCATATAGCAGATGGATTCGCCGGTATTGGCCAGCTGGTGAGCTGCCAGCGAGACCGTGCCCAGGCTGGTGATCAGAGCTGTGCTGACGATCTGCCCCACGGAGATGGTGGCCCGCTCCAGCAGGCTGGGAACACCCAGCGAGACCGCCTGGCGGATGATCACCGGCCGGGGGCGAAAGCTTTCGAAAAGGTGGATCTGCGTTGGGACTTTCCGGCGGAAGAGCATCAGCAGCATGCTCCCGCCGGAAAAGGCTGTGGCCAGCGCCGTGGCGGCTGCCGCGCCGGCAACGCCCCAGCCTGCGCCGGGCATGGTAAAGGAAAGATCGAAGATCGTGATCTGCCGGGTGGGGTAGATCAGCAGAAAATTGCCGACCACATTGATCAGATTGGTGGCAAGGTTAAACTTCAGCGGCGTTTTGGTGTCGCCAGTGCAGCGCAGGATGTTGGAGCACACCACCAGTGAGGTGTTGAAGAAATAGGCGCTGCCGATGATGCGGAAATAAGCGGTGGACAGGGGCGCGATCTCCGGGTCCGCCTTCATCCAGAGGGGGAGATTGGGAGCAATGATCAGCTCCACCAGCAGCGTGAGAAACGCGCCGATGACGGCGATGGAAAGCACCGCCTGCCGGATCACCTCCCGGGCTTCATCGGGGCGGCCTGCGCCCAGCCGGCGGGCCACCATTACGGAATAGCCCACGCCGGCAGCGTTCATCACGCCCATCAAAAGCCAGATGGTGGAGCTGGTGAGCCCCACGGCGGCGGTGGCGTTGGTGCCCATATAGCCCACCATGGCGGTGTCTACATAATTCACTGCCGTCTGCAGCAGCTGCTCCACCACCGTGGGCCAGGCCAGCATCAGGATCAGCTTCCAGGCGGGCGTGCTGCTGTCCAAAAGATTCAGTTGTTGCTTTGGCTTGCTTGTCATAAGGGCTCCTTTCGGAAACAGATCATCTCCGGCGGCCGGAACGCATGGAAAAGCCAAGGGCCGTTCCGCAAACGCCGCCGATGATATGGGTCAGATGAGAGATGCCGTCGGTGGTGAACAGGGCGTCATAGATCTCCTGCCCCAGATAAAAGACGGCCACCAGGATCAGCGTCAGGGGGATGCGGCCGTTTTTCATGCCGGCCAGCGAGGAAAGAAAGATCAGCATAAAAACGATGCCGGAGGCCCCCAGCAGCGCCGTGCCGGGCGAGAGGATGCAGTGGGCCGCGCCGGAGACGAAGGCCGTTACCAGCATGGCCAGAAGCAGGCTGCGGCTTCCGTATTTTTCCTCCGCCGTGGGGCCCAGGATCAGAAGATAGAGCACATTGCCCTGAAAATGTGTCCAGTTGGCATGGCCCAGCACATGGCCAAACAGACGGAAATAGGTCAGCGGATCGGCCAGACTGCTGCGGTAGACGCAGAAAAAAAGGTCGTTGCTCCGTCCGCCGGTGGCGTCGGACAGCAGCAGCGCACCCGTACATAACAGCACATAAGTAAGAACCACCGGGGAATTGTACTGAAGCTTTTTCAGAAAAAACACCTCCGCTTCGCCGGCTCAGCGCCGGAGCAGATCATCGTCCTGCTTCAGCGAGCCAAAGGGATCCAGATCAGAGAGCCCCTCCATGCGCATCATGTTTTCCAGGACGGTGATGTCGGAGGTCACATCCATGGCTTCGCTGTCGAACAGGGCGTCCAGCTGCTTTTCAAAGCCCTGCACCAGCTTGTCCATGATCTCCTCCACATCCTTCATGGCGGCGGCGATATTGCCGCCCTCCACGCCGGAGCGCTCCATGCGGGCATAGGATTCCAGAATGCTGAAGGTTTTGGGCAGATAATGGTTGCGGAACTGACGGAGCTGTGGCTCCTTTTCCGGATGCTCGTCTGCATAGGAGAGGATCTGGTGGGTCAGATCCTCCAGCCGTTCCATTCGCTGGGAGACATATTCGTCCTGAATGCTGTCGTTCAGCTGGCGGATGCGCCTTTCCTCGGGATAGGCCTTGCGGCCGGCGGCTTCCTCCGGCACAGGCGCCGTGGCCTTGGCAGCGGGCTTTTCCGGCTTGGAGCCGGGAGAAGCATCGGGATAAGTCAGGGCGCGGCCTGCGGCATCGATATACATACCCTTCAGCAGGCCCTCGCTGAGCATCCAGTTCAGGTCATCGCAGCAGCGCTTGTAGCTGGTGGGAATAGCGGCTGCCAGCTCGTCGATGCTCATCCGCCGCCGGTCGCCCAGCATGGCGGCATAGGTGCGGCAGCGCATGACCCGGTCATGGCTGCGGGAGCCGGTGATATGAAGCACCGCGCCGGGAATGCAGATACACATGGCGCAGATCAGCGAGCTAAGGAGAGCCTTCCAGAAAACCGGGGTAAAAAGCCCTGCGGAGATGGCTCCCAGCATAACGAGGGCCGCAACGAAGGCGCCGCTGCCCAGGGTGATAGCGCCTGCCAGCCGCCGGCCCTTGCCGGTGCGGGGGTTCAGCTTATAATGGTCCAGCAGAGAGGGGCGGGGACGGGGCTGCTGCGTCTGCTGCCGGGGCGGAGGCGGGGCTTGCCGGGCCGTTTCGGCCTGCTGCTCCGGCTGGGCCGTCCGTCCGGCGCCATAATTATAATGATAGGTCCCGTCGGCGTTCCACTTGCCGTAGCGGGCGGAGGTGGAGGTGCCGGTGAAGGGCTGGCTTTGCTGGGGCGGACGGTAGGACCGCTGTCCGTCCACCTCGCGCCAGGTGGCGTCCTGGGCGTTTTGGGCCCATTCCCTGTCGCTGCGGCGGGCCGCGCCGTTGGTGCGCTGGCTGTAATCCTGCCACAGGCGGACGCCCAGCAGGATCATGCCGGGCCAGAAGCTGAAGCAGAAGCCCAGGACGATGAGCCAGACGGGGATCTTCCCCTTTTCCGAGTTTTGATTGTTGTTTGCCATAGAGCGAAAACCCTCCTTATGAGAGACCGCGCCTGAGCCAGGCGGCCAAAAGATCAGTCCAGCGCCTCCAGCGCCATGGGGATGACGGTGAGCCCATCCTCCTGCCGCTCTGCGGCGGTAGCCCGGAAGCCCTGCTTCAGGAAAAAGCCCCGGGAATAGGGCGTGGCGTTGACGGTGATGCGGCGGATGGAGGGGTCGATGGAGCGGCAGTCGATGATGGCGTGCTTCAGCAGATTGGAGGCCACGCCCTGCCGGTGGTATTCTCCGTCCACATAGAGCAGCAGGATATGATCCAGCCCCCGCATGGCGCAGACACCCACCAGATAGTCGCCGTCCCAGGCGCCCCAGAAGCGGATGTCGCCGTCGCCGGCCCGCTGGAGCATATATTCATAATCAATGCGGGACCAGAACTCATCCAGGGCCTCCTGCGAAAGCTCCTCCGATTCAAAGGTGGAGAACACATCCCATACCAGCGCCAGCGCTTCCTCCAGCTGACAGCCGGGCAGCGGGCCGATGGTCTTCTGATCCTGTTTCATTTCTTCCATAGGTCGATCCTCTTTTCAAAGATACATCTTCTGATAGGTCTGGCGGATGGCCTCCGGCACCAGCGCGCCGCCGGTGGCCCAGACGATATGGGTGCAGGAGGAAAGCTTTTCTGCAAGGCCGTGGGCCTGCAGATAGGCGCGGCCCTCCGGCGTCCGGAGCAGCAGGACCGGGCCCTGGAAGGCGGCGCAGGCGCTGGGCTCCAGGAAGATCTCCTCCTCTGCCAGCAGCTCCCGCAGGAAGGGGTAAAGCGCCCGGTCCTGAACGGTCACCTCGCCGGAGAGCAGCGGCTCCATCACCCGGCCCACAAAGCCGGAGGGGCGGCCCACCGCCAGCCCGTCGGCCTCGGTCAGGCCGGAAAGGCCCAGATCCTGAACGGAGACGGCGCTGTGCAGGCCGGTGGCCATGCCGATGAGCATACAGGGGGCCTGGACCGGCTCGGCAAAAAAGCAGTGGACGCTGTCGCCGAAGACCTGCTTCAGCCCGAAGGTCACGCCGCCGGGAGCGCCGCCCACGCCGCAGGGAATGGTCACCAGCAGCGGGTGCGCCGCGTCGACCGGGATGTTCAGTGCATCCAGCTGCTTCTGCAGGCGCAGCGCCGCCACCGCATAGCCCAGAAACAGATCCCGGGAGTTTTCGTCGTCCACAAAATAGCTCATGGGGTCCGCGTCGGAAAGGGCGCGGCCCTGCCGGACCGCTTCGCCGTAGTCGGAAGCGTATTCGATGACCTGCACCCCGTGGGAGCGGAGCAGATCCTTTTTCCACTGCTTGGCGTCCACGCTCATGTGGACGATGACCCGGTAGCCGATGTGGGCGGAGGCGATGCCGATGCTCAGGCCCAGATTGCCGGTGGAGCCCACCTGCACGGTGTAGCGGGAGAAAAACTGCCGCAGCTCCGGGCTGGCCAGCCGGGCATAATCGTCCGTCTGCTTCAGCAGACCGTGGCCCAGCGCCAGCTCCTCCGTGTGCTTGAGCACCTCATAGATGCCGCCCCGGGCCTTGACGGAGCCGGCGATGGCGAGATGACTGTCCTGCTTCAGCAGCAGACGGCCGGGAAGCTCCATGGAAAAGCGCCGCTCCAGCGCTCGCTGCATCCGGGGGATGGGCGTCAAGGGCGATTCGATGATGCCGCCCTGGGCCGCCGTCTCGGGAAAGCAGACCGCAATGAAGGGCGCAAAGCGGGCCAGCCGGGCCTCGGCGTCCCGAATGTCCGCCATGGAAAGCTCCATGCCGGCGAGGGCCTCCGCCGCCGGGCGGAGACGGGGGTTGATCCAGCAGACCTCCTCTGCCGCCGCCACCCGGGGCAGAACGGGGTCGCGCTGCAGCAGCGCATCACGGGTCAGTTCCATGTAAAAGCCTCCCTTTCAGTTGGCGTCGCCGCGCTCCTGACGCAGCTCGCCGTCATAATACTTGAACAGCTTGCCCTGAGGATCCTCATAGAAAAAGGCGCTGAGATTTTTCTCGCAGCCGTAGAGGGTATAGTCCTCCGGCGCATAGGTCCGGGCCTTGTCCAGCGCGGCCTTGTTCCGGGCGGTGAGCAGGTTGTTGCCCCTGCGGCACCGCTCCAGCCAGAAAAATTCGTAGGAGGCGGGCTGCAGGATCCGGCCCTGCAGCTGGGAAACGGACTCGATGCCGGCCTTGCGGCACCAGTCCAGCGCCATGCGGTAGAGCCGCTGGCCCACCTTGGAGACGGTGTTGGTGTCCTTGTCCCAATAGACCGTCAGCGTGGGGCGGCCCATCTGCCAGGCGGCAAAGGCCCGGTGGTGGCCGTCGGTCAGGACGGGCTTGCCGTCGCCGAAGTCAAACACCGGCAGCGGCGCAAAGCCGGAAAAATCCTCCTGCTGGGCCTGCGCCTTCACGGCTTCCAGCTTGCGCTGGTTGAGATAGAGCTCGGTGACGCCCAGCTCCAGGATCGCAACTTCAAAGGTCTCCATAGGCAAACGCTCCGTTATTTCATAAAAATTCAATTTATATTGTAGCAGGTTTCTGCTCCGTTCGCAAGGGATTCCCGGGAGACTTAAAAAAGAATTATAGCGGGCGTTGTGCGCCGGGGAAAACTGTGCTATACTTGACTTACTTATACGCTGGCAAGGTGCGGCGCAGAAGGCGTCCGCTTCCGGAAGGAGGAACCCTTTTTTATGGAATATTTCAACATTCAGGATATGAACGACGCGGCCCGGGATCCGGCGGAGCTGATCCGCTGGAGCGAGAAGCAGTATGCCGCCAAGATCCAGGCGGCGGCGGAGCGGATCCTGGAGGCCTCCCGGCAGGGCAAGCCGCTGGTGCTGCTGGCCGGGCCCTCCGGCAGCGGAAAAACCACCACCGCCCGGAAGATCGAACAGTGGCTGGACGAGCACGGCCACCCCTGCCTGACCCTTTCCATGGATAATTACTACTACCGCCGGGCAGACGGCTGGATGCCCACCGACGAGGAGGGGCAGACCGACTATGAATCGCCGGAGCTGCTGGATCTGCCGCTGCTGCGGGAGCATCTGGAAAAGCTGGCGGAGTGCAGGCCGGTGGAGATGCCCATTTTTGACTTTGCCGCCCAGAAGCGCTCGGACAAGACCATCCCCGTGAAGCGCGATCCCGGCGAGATCATCGTCATGGAGGGCATCCATGCGCTGAATCCCCAGGTCCTGGGGCGGGAGAGCGCGCTGGCCACCGGCGTCTATATCAGCGTCCGCACCCGGGTGGTGGAGGAAAACGGCTTCGTGCTCCATCCCTCCCGGATCCGGCTGGCCCGCCGTCTGCTGCGGGACGCCCACAGCCGGGGCCAGAAGTTTGAGGACACCATCGTCAAGCTGCGCTCCGTTTCCCGGGGCGAGCGGCTCTATATCATGCCCCACAAGAACAACGCGGAGATCCAGTTCAACACCTTTATGCCCTATGAGCTGCCCGTTTACCGCAATGAGCTGACCCTGGGGCTGAACAAGATGGATCAGGCATTTTTGGAGGACGAAGGGGTCTCCGAGCTGCTGCCCATGCTGCGGCAGCTGGATCCGGTGAGCCGGAAGCTGGTGCCGAAGGATGCCCTGATCCGGGAATTCATCGGTCAGGACGACGACGAATAAGCGCGAAAGGCGGAACAGATCATGGAATACGGAAAGCTGCAGACAGAGCTTCGCAACCCCCGCACCATGCACATCGACCGGCTGGATACGCTGGAGATGCTCCGGTGTATCCATGAGGAGGACCGGCGGGCGGTGGAGGCCGTGGGGGCCGTTTTGCCCCAGATCGCTCCGGTGATCGACCGGATCGCAGCGGGCATGGCGCAGGGCGGCCGGCTGATCTATACCGGCTGCGGTACCTCCGGGCGGCTGGGCGTTCTGGACGCTTCGGAATGTCCCCCCACCTACGGGGTGGAGCCGGGGCTGGTGATCGGCGTCATCGCCGGCGGAGACCGTGCGCTCCGCAGCGCCATCGAGGGCGCGGAAGACAGCCGGCCGGCGGGCCGGGCGGCGCTGGAGCCGCTGGCGCTGCAGCCGCAGGATGTGGTGGTGGGCCTTTCCGCCGCCGGCGGCGCGGCCTTTGTGCTGGGCTGCGTGGAATATGCCCGGGAGCGGGGCTGCGCCACCGTGGCCATCACCTGCAATCCGGATACGCCGCTGCAGGCGGCCTGCGATTACGCCATCGTGCCGCTGACCGGGCCGGAGGCCGTCACCGGCTCCACCCGCATGAAGGCAGGCACGGCCCAGAAGCTGATTTTGAATATGCTCTCCACCTGCGCCATGATCCGCACCGGCCGGGTGAAGGAAAATCTGATGATCAATGTGCGCCCCACCAATGTGAAGCTCCATGCCAGAGCCATCCGCATCCTGCGGCAGCTCCACGGCTGCACGGAGGAACAGGCGGAGCAGGCGCTGGCACAGGCGCAGAATGATGTGGCCAGGGCCTCTGCGCTGCTGGAGGGGCAGGCATGAGACTGGCGGGGATCGACAGCGGCGGGACCTCCTGCCGGCTGGTGCTCTGCGAGGAAGACGGGGCCGTCCTTTCCGCCTGCCGGGTGCCGGGCCACAATCCCAATGCCGACGGCTTCGGCCCGCTGGAGCAGAGCCTGCGGCAGGGATTGCAGGCGCTGCTGGCGCCGCAGGGCGGCCAGACGCCGGACGCCCTGCACCTGGGCGCCGCAGGCGGATCGGGAGAAAACGGAGCAAGGCTGAAGGCGCTGCTGCAGACGCTTTTGCCCGGCTGCCGGGTCAGCGTCAGCACCGACGCCCTCATCGCCCTTTCCTCCGGCCTGGGCCGGCGGGACGGCGGCGTCCTCATCGCAGGGACGGGTACGGTGGGCTTTTTGCGGCAGGGAACAGCCCTCCGGCGCTTTGGCGGCTGGGGCTGGATGGTGGACGAGGGCGGCTCCGGCTGGCATATCGGCCGGGATGGCTTCCGCGCTGCCATGGCCGGGGAGGACAGCGGTCTGCCGGAGACCTGCCTGACCCGGCTCTATGAGGAGCATTTCGGAATGCCTATGGCGCAGGCGCTGACAGCGCTTTACCGGGAGCGGCTGCCGCTGGCAGACTGTGCGCCGCTGGTCTTTGCGGCCTGCGCACAGGGAGACGCCGCGGCGGAGCAGATCCTGCGGCACAACGCTGCCTGCCTGGCGCAGACGCTGGGGCGGATGACGGAGATCTTTGGCGGACGCTGTCCGGTGGTGCTGGTGGGCGGTCTGCTGCAGGAGGGCTCCCCCTATCTGACCCTGCTGCGAGAGCAGACCCGGGCGCTGCCGCTGAAGCTGATCCTGCCGCCGCTGCCGCCGGTCTACGGCGCAGCATGTCTGGCGGCAGAGCAGGCCGGCCTGCCGGAAACGGAAGCCTTTGCGCGGCGGTTTGCCGCGACTTATCAGCAATTCACCGAGGGAAAGGAGCAAGCCCTATGAGGAAACAATGGAACCGGGCGGCGGCCCTGCTTTTGGCGGCGGCGCTGCTTTTGACCCTGTGCGCCTGCGGGAAAAAGCCGGAGCAGCCGGAGCAGCCGGAGGATCCCGTCGTAACGCCGGAGCAGCCGGATACGCCGGCAGAGCCCGTGACGCCGGAGCAGCCGGAAACGCCGGAGGTCCCCGTCCCGGTGACGGTGGACGCTCTTTCCGCCCAGAAGACCGTCGCGGCGGAGGACGGCGCAACGCTGCTGGAATATACCCTCTCCTATCCCCAGACGGCGGAGCTGGAGCAGGTCTCCGCCTATTATCAGGCGCTGGAGCAGCGCCGTCAGGCGGAAATGGACAGCTACGAGGCGCAGCTGCCCCAGCTCCGGCAGGAGACGGAGGCGGAGGGGATGCCCTTTTTGCCCTATTCCTTTGATGCGGATTACAGCATTTTGCGCAACGACGGCATTTTGCTCTCCGTTTTCCGCACCAATGAAGATTTTACCGGCGGTATCCATCCCCAATATAGCTACAGCGCGGAGACCTTTCTGGTGGCGGAGCAGCAGCTGCTGACGCTGGACGCCATGTTCTCCGTGCCGGAGGAGCAGTATCTTCCCGTGATCCTGGAGGAGATCCGCCGGGCCATGGACGAAAACGAGCAGCAGGCCGGGGCGGCCATCTATTTTGACGACGCCCGGGACAGCCTGGCGGAGCTGCTGGATCCGTCCCATTTTGCCGTGGACGGAACGGGGCTGGTGTTTTTCTTTGAGGAATATACGCTGGCGCCCTATGCAGAGGGACTGCAGCAGTTTCATTTCAAGGCGGCGGAGCATTTGGATATTTTGAACAGCGCGTGGTTTTTCGCATGAGCCTGCAGAAAAATGACTGCTGCATCCTGACGCTGGAGGGCTATACGGCCGAGGGCTATGCCGTGGGACGAACCGTGGAGGGGCTGACGGTGTTTGTGCCCGGGGGCGCTCGGGGCGACCGGGCGGAGATCCAGCTGCTGAAGGTGCGCCGGACCTATGCCTTCGGCCGGATCCTGCGGCTGCTGGAGCCTGCGCCCTGCCGGATCGCGCCGGACTGCCCGGTGTTTGCCCGGTGCGGCGGCTGCGATTTTCGCCATATCACTTACGAAGAAGAGCTTTGGCTGAAGGCGCGGCGGGTGGAGGACGCCCTGCGGCGCATCGGCGGGTTCGTTGTGGAGCTGCCAGAGATCGTTCCCTCGCCCCTAACGGAGGGCTATCGGAACAAAGCTATGTTCCCCGTGGGACAGCAGGGCGCGGAGGTGGTCTTCGGGTTTTACCGCAGCCGCAGCCACCAGCTGATCCCATTTTCCGGCTGCCGATTGCAGCCGGAGCGCTTTTCCCGGGTGGCGGAGGCCGTCTGCCGCTGGGCGGAGGAGGCGCAGGTCTCCGTTTATGACGAGGAGACCGGCCGGGGCCTGCTGCGGCATATCTATCTGCGGGAGGGGAGCGGCGGCGTTTTGCTGACGCTGGTGTGCAATGGCGGCCGGATCCCGGCGGAGCAGACGCTGATTTCCCTCTGCCGTCAGGCGGAGCCGGCCCTCTGCGGCATCGTCCTCAATGAAAACCGCCAGCGGGACAACCGCATCCTTGGCCCGGTCTGCCGCGGGCTCTGGGGGGAGGAGCGGCTGGAGGATACCCTGTGCGGCAATGCGTTCCGGCTGTCGCCCCTGTCCTTCTATCAGGTGAACCACGCCCAGACGGAGCAGCTTTATGCAGAGGTCGTGCGGCTGGCGGCGCCGGAGGGGACGGGCACTGTGCTGGATCTTTACTGCGGCGTGGGCACCATCACCCTGGCGCTGGCAAAGCACTGCCGCAGCGTCACCGGCGTGGAGCTGGTGCCCCAGGCCATTGAAGACGCCAGAGACAACGCCGCACGGAGCGGCGTGGCCAACGCACGGTTTTTCTGCGCCGACGCAGGTCAGGCGGCGCAAAGACTGGCGGGAGAGGGCTTCTTGCCGGAGGCCGTGGTGGTGGATCCGCCCAGAAAGGGCATCGACCGGCCGGCGGCAGAGGCCATCTGCCGGATGGCGCCCCGGCGCATCGTTTATGTGGCCTGCGACCCGGCCAGTCTGGCCCGGGACGCCCGGCTGCTCTGCGATCAGGGCGGCTATACGCTCCGCACCGTCCGCGCCTTCGATATGTTCCCCAGAACGGCAAATGTGGAGACAGTCTGTCTGCTGGTCAAACCCACCTGAAGGGCCCGGCGGGCGCGCCGGACATATGCGGGCAGGGCTGCCGCAGAAAACCGCTTCGATGCTTATCCTTGTGCAGGGTGAGCGCCCGACGCAAAATTATTTTTGAAAAACGGCTTGCAATTTGGCTTGTTCGGTGATAAAATAATCCCTGCTAAGAGAGATTATGGCAAAAATCGCCGTAATAAACAAAAGGCCATGGCCTTTTCTGCGTCCCCGCCTTGCGGAGGGACGCAGAAACGCTCTGATGTGACCGGCACTGCCGATGACATAAACTCTATTCTGAAAAGGAGAAAAACGCATGAAACTGAAAAGCAAAAAAAGCGCGCTGCTGTTGAGCT
>USML01000025.1 GCA_900555855.1 uncultured Eubacteriales bacterium
CGATAGACCTGGTAGCATTCTTCAAAGGACATTGGCCCCGCCGGCTGCAGCAGCCGGCCGCAGGCGCCGGCGGAAAAGGCCACCCGGGCGTTGGTCCCCCGGCAGGCGTCCCGGGCGCAGCCCACGGCCACCATGGCCAGCTCCTCCACGGAATGGCCGGTGCCCTGGAGCTTGAACCGGTTCCCGCCGAAGGTGTTGGTATAGATCAGCTCCGCCCCGGCCTGCACATAGGCCCGGTGGATGTCTGTGATCCGATGCGGATCGGTAAAGCACAAAAGCTCCGGGATGTCGCCCAGCTGCAGGCCCTGCTTCTGGAGCATGGTGCCCATGCCGCCGTCTAAGATCCTGATCTGCTTTTGCATGAGATCCCCGCCTTTCGATAAGAACAAGTTTCCTTCAGGCTGCAGCTCTGGCAGCCGGAAGCGTGCCGCACCTGCGGATGGGAGGAAAGCCCAAACAGCGCCGTGACGGATTTGCGCGGCGTCATCAGACAGGTGTCCGTCAGCGTCAGGCCGATCTTCCGCTCCGCATCTAAAAGCGCCAGCAGCCGGGGCTGCAGCGTCAGCGGCAGGTCGCCGTAGCCGGGGCTGTAGCGGTCCGTCACGAAAAGGCCCTCCTTTTGGAACTGCCCGGCCAGCAGCGCCTGCAGGTCGTCGCAGCTCTGCTCGCAGGCGGCGCTGGCGCAGGCGTCCAGCAGCAGCGCACGAGTCCTGTCTGTGACGGAGGCCCTGCGGATCAGTCCCTCCGGCGCATCACCCAGCGTCAGCGCAAAGCTCACGCAGCTTTTACAATCCTCCAGCAGCGCCGGGAGCGCCCTGCCCGGAAGGATCAGCCCGCCGGCGGAAAGCATGCCGTCTTCCCGCACCAGCGGCAGCCTGCGCCATACATACCGGGGCGTGCAGCAGGCCTCCAGCGCATGGATGCAGTCCTGCAGCAGCGCTTCCAGCTCCGGCGGCAGCGCGCTGCCCTGCCAGCCCGCATAGCGCAGCGCCTGATCCCGGGGGATCGGCGAAAGGGGAAGCCGCATGGCCGCGCCTCCTTTGCAGTTTGATACCCTTTAATATAGCAGAAGGATCCTCTTTTTGCAAGCAAAGCCAGTAAAAACCGGGGCTTTTGCATTGACAATCGAGAGAAAAAAGGGTATAGTTTATCCAATTATACAATTTGTGATATCGTGGGGGTAAAGCACATGGTCAATTCCGATTTCAGCAGCAAATTTCTGAAGAAGGGCATCACCTTTGACGATGTCCTCCTGATCCCGGCGGAAAGCAGCGTTACGCCGGACCAGGTGGATCTCTCCGCCCGGCTCACCAAAACGATCCGCCTGAACATCCCGCTGATCTCCGCCGCCATGGATACCGTGACGGAGGCCGCTATGGCCATTGCCATCGCCCGGGAGGGCGGCATCGGCGTCATTCACAAGAGCATGCCCATCGAGATGCAGGCCGATCATGTGGACCGGGTCAAGCGCTCGGAAAACGGCGTGATCAACCGCCCCTTCTATCTTTCACCGGAGCATACGCTGGCCGACGCCGACGCGCTCATGGGAAAATACCGGATCTCCGGCGTCCCCATCTGCAAGGACGGCCGTCTGGTGGGCATCCTCACCAACCGGGATCTGAAGTTTGAAGAGGATTTTTCCCGGCCCTGCGGCGAGGTCATGACCTGCAAAAACCTGATCACCGCCCCGGTGAACACCTCTCTGGCAGAGGCGAAAAAGATCCTGGGGGCCCACAAGATCGAGAAGCTCCCGCTGGTGGACGAAAACTTTGCCCTGAAGGGCCTGATCACCATCAAGGACATTGAAAAGGCCGTAAAATATCCCAACACCGCCCGGGACGCGCAGGGCCGTCTGCTGTGTGCCGCCGCCATCGGCGTCACCGGGGATGTGCTGGAGCGGGCCGGCACGCTGCTGCAGGCCGGCGCGGATGTGCTGGTGCTGGATTCGGCCCACGGCCATTCCCATAATATCCTCACCTGCTTGCAGAAGGTCAAGGCCGCCTATCCCGGCGCCCAGATCATCGCCGGCAATGTGGCCACCGCCGAGGGGGCAAAGGCCCTGATCGACGCCGGGGCAGACTGCGTCAAGGTGGGCATCGGACCCGGCTCCATCTGCACCACCCGCGTGGTCTCCGGCATCGGCGTCCCTCAGATCACGGCCATCTACGACGCCGCCTGCGAGGCCCAGAAGAAGGGCATCCCCGTCATTGCAGACGGCGGCATCAAATATTCCGGCGACATCGTCAAGGCGCTGGCCGCCGGCGGCGATGTGGTGATGATGGGCTCGCTGCTGGCCGGCTGCGAGGAGAGCCCAGGCGATACGGAGATCTTCCAGGGCCGCCGCTTCAAGGTCTATCGTGGTATGGGCAGTCTGGCTGCCATGAACAAGGGCTCCGGCGACCGGTATTTCCAGTCCGGCTCCAAAAAATTCGTGCCCGAGGGCGTGGAGGGCCGCGTCCCCTATAAGGGACCGGTGAGCGACACCGTCTTCCAGCTCATGGGCGGCCTGCGCTCCGGCATGGGCTACTGCGGAACGCCCACCATCCCCGAGCTGCAGCAGAGAGGACAGTTTATCCAGATCTCCTCCGCCGGCCTGAAGGAGAGCCATCCCCACGACATCTACATCACCAAGGAGGCCCCCAACTATTCCATCAATCCCGACGCATAAGCCCGGGATCCGGCCAGGAAGGAGACGGCGGACTTGCACATCTGGAAGCATTTTCAGACCATCACCCGGCACAGACATGCCGTCCTGCGGCATTGCTTTCGGGCGGGCATCGGGCTTCAGGGGCTGACCCACGACCTTTCCAAATACAGCCCCGCCGAGTTTTGGACGGCGGCGAAGTATTATCAGGGCGACCGCAGCCCCAACGACCGGGAGCGGGAGGAAAAGGGCTATTCTGCCGTCTGGATGCATCATAAGGGCCGCAACAGGCACCATTATGAATACTGGACGGATTACAGCCTGCAGACCCGCCGCCCTGCGCCGGTGAAGATGCCCCTGCGCTATGTGGTGGAGATGTTCTGCGACCGGGTGGCCGCCTGCAAGATCTATCAGGGGCCGCGCTATACGGCAGAAAGCCCGTGGAATTACTTTCTGCGCATCCGGGGCCGGGGCTTGATGCATCCGGAGACGGAGGCCCTGCTGGAGACGCTGCTGCAGATGCTCCGGGACAAGGGCGAGACCGAGACCTTCCGCTATATCCGCACGCAGCTGCTGCCCCGGGGCAGCTATGGCGCGGCACAGAAATAGACAGAAAAAAAGCCCCCTCCGCGCGTTGCGGAGGGGGTTTCTGCATGATTTCGCTTTATTTTGCGTTATTTTGTGCCGAAGATCCGGTCGCCGGCGTCGCCCAGGCCGGGGACGATATAGCCGTGGTCATTGAGCTTTTCGTCCACGGCGCCCACATAGATATCCACATCGGGATGGTTCTTCTGGATGCGGGCGATGCCCTCGGGCACGGCCACCAGCACCAGCAGCTTGATATTGGTGCAGCCCCGGGCCTTCATCTCCTGAATGGCGGCGTCGGCAGAGCCGCCGGTGGCGAGCATGGGATCCACGATCATGATCTCCCGCTCCGCCACATCCTTGGGCAGCTTGCAGAAGTATACATGGGGCTCCAGCGTTTCCTCGTCACGATACATACCGATATGGCCCACGCGGGCAGAGGGCACCATGCGCAAAACGCCGTCTACCAGACCAAGGCCGGCCCGGAGGATGGGCACCACCGCCAGCTTTTTGCCGGCCAGCGTAGGCTCCTCCGCCGTGCAGATGGGAGTCTCCACTTCCTTGGTGGTCAGGGGCAGGTCGCGGGTGGCTTCGTAGGCGATCAGCATGCCGATCTCGGAGACCAGCTCCCGGAAGTCCTTGACGCTGGTGTTCTTGTCGCGCAGGATGGTGAGCTTGTGGGCCACCAGGGGATGATCCATGACATAAACTTTGCTCATAAGTAAGACTCCTTCTATCTATGAAATTTTTGAGATCCGTGTGATGTGCGGGGGTTATTTTTCCAGCGCGGAGATCATGTCCACCCGGGTCTGGTGCCGTCCGCCCAGGAAGGAGGCGGCCAGCCAGGTGTCTGCAATGCGCATGGCAAGGCCAGGGCCCACCGTGCGCTCGCCCAGGCAGAGGATGTTGGAATCGTTGTGTTCCCGGGTGGCCTGCGCCGTAAAGCAGTCGGAGACGGCGGCGGCCCGGATGCCGGGAATCTTGTTGGCGGCGATGCTCATGCCGATGCCCGTGCCGCAGACCAGAATGCCCAGGTCTGCCTTGCCCTCCGCCACCATGCGGGCGACCTTTTCCGCATAGACCGGGTAATGACAGGAGGCTGTGTCGTAAGTTCCGCAATCCTCGATCTGATAGCCCTGCTCCTGCAGGTGCTGCTTCAGCGTCTCCTTGAGAGAATATCCGCCGTGATCGGCGCCTAATGCAAGCTTCATGATCCCATCCGTTCCTTTCTCATTCGTTCTGCCTGCGTCATCCGGAGATACGCAGGGATGATCTCGTGGCAGGTCTGCAGCGTGCCGCCGCAGGCCATCTCCCAGGCGGCTTTTGCCGCGCCGGAGGCGGCGCAGCAGTCCCGGAGAATGATCGTGCAGCCCTGTTCCCGGGCGGCCTGCTCCAGCTGCGCGTCGGAGCCGACGGCGTCCTCCGTCAGACGGACCACCCGGCCCTGCTCCCGCCGGAAGAGGGCATAGTAGCTCTCGCCCTGCCGGGCCCGGAGGGAGCAGCAAAGCACGCCGTCCTCTTCGGCGTCCCACGCCATGGCCAGCAGGGAGGAAACGCCGGCGCAGGGCTTGTCCAGCGCCCAGCCAAATCCCTTCACCGCCGCCGCGCCGATGCGGATGCCGGTAAAGGAGCCGGGGCCGATGACGGCGGCAAAGGCGTCCACCGACTGCAGCGTCAGCCCGTTGGCTTCCAGCAGCCCATGGCAGAGGGGCAGCAGCAGGCGGCTGTGGTCCAGCATGGAATCCTGCGCCGCCGCGGCCAGCAGCGCGCCGTCCTGCAGCAGAGCGCAGGAGGCGGTCCGGCCGGAGGTATCAATGGCAAGGATCAGCATAATATCACCCGGATCTCCCGTTCGTTGTCGCCCAGCCGGGAAAAGCGGATCTCCGCCGTCCCCGGAGGGAAGGCCCCGGGGCAGTTTTCGCTCCATTCGCAGACGCAGAGGGCGCCGGAGGCCAGATAGTCCTCCCAGCCGATGTCCAGCAGGGCTTCAGCGTCCGGCAGGCGATACAGATCAAAATGGCAGAGCTTTCGCGGGCCGGGGTATTCGTTGACGATGGTATAGGTGGGGGAGCTTACCGGGCCGCGGCAGCCCAGCCCCCGGGCAAGGCCCCGGACAAAGGCCGTCTTGCCCATGCCAAGGCCGCCGTAAAGCGCCACGGCAGGCGCGGCGGAAAGGGTCTGCGCCAGCGCTTCGCCCAGCGCCTCCGTCTCCGCTGCGGAGCAGGTGCGGTATGCTGTTTCGGTCAAAACTCCCTACCTCCCCATTTTATTCTGCCATAGTATAGCACGCATTTTTCCGTTTGAAAAGGGAATTCTGAATCTTTTTTTAGTTTTTGCCGTCCTTTCTTGCATAAAGACAGGGGGAATGGTAGAATAGCAGAAGGAAAGCAACGCGAAAGGAGGGAGCGCATGCTGCGAAGAGCCTGGGGGAGCGTCTGCCGCTATCTGAAGCAGACGGATACGCTGCTGATGGTGCTGTCGCTTTTGATCTGCGCCTGCGGACTGGTGCTGATCTTCAGCGGCTGCCAGAGCGTCAAGAAGGTGAACCCGCAGCGGCTGATCCTGATCCAGTGTATCGGCATCGCCGCAGGCTTTGTGGGCATGATCATCCTGTCCTTCTGCGATTTTGAGCGGTTCCCATGGCTCTGGATCCCGGCGGCGCTCTTTAATGTGGCCTTTCAGCTTTCGCTGAAGTGGCTGGGCAAGGATGTGGGCGGCAACAAAAGCTGGATCCCCCTGGGCGGTATCAACATCCAGCCCGGCGAGGTGGGCAAGGTCATCTTTATCTACACCATGGCCAGCCATATGGCCCTGCTGAAGGACAGAAAGAATCATTTTCTCAGTATATTGCAGCTGACGCTGCACATGGCCGTCACGGCCGGGGCGGTGTTTATCATCTCCCGGGATCTGGGCGTGACGCTGATGTATCCGCTGATCTTTATCACCATGCTGCTGATCTATGGCGTCTCCCTCTGGTGGATGGGGGCGGCCGGCCTTTGTGCGGCGGCGGCGATGCCGGTGCTCTGGCACTTTATGGATCAGGGCCACCGGGAGCGGATCCTGGTGGTGTTTGACCCGGCCATCTCGGAAAAGCGGGCTTGGCACGCCAAGCAGACGGTCATGGCCATCTCCAACGGCCAGCTCACCGGCGACGGCTATCTCCACGGGGCCCGGACCCAGGGGGGCTGGATCCCGGAGGCCCACTGCGATTCCATCTTCGCCGTCTGCGCGGAGGAGTTTGGCTTTATCGGGGCCATGGTGCTGCTGGCGCTGCTGACGGCGCTGGTGCTGCGGATCTTTTATGACTGCTGGCGCGCCACAGATACCTTCAGCGCCATGGTCTGCGCCGGCGTTGGGGGGATGTTCCTCTGGCAGATCGCCATCAATGTGACCATGAATCTGGGAGTCTTCCCGGTGATCGGGCTGACGCTGCCGCTGGTCAGCTCCGGTGGAAGCTCCGTGCTGATCACGCTGGCCTCGCTGGGGCTGGTCTGCGGGGCGGTGCGGCGCATCAAGCCCACCTGGATCCGCTCAGAAAACGACTGAACGCCGCGCCCGCAGCTCCGGAAAAAGAAATCCTCAATGCGCGCATGAAAAACGGCAGGCACTTTATGTGCCTGCCGTTTGATGATGCTTTAATCGCTGAGGACGCGGCCGCAGCCGATGTAATGGGTCAGATAATAGTCGGAATCCAGATCGTCATACCGGACGCCCTTTCCGGGAGAAGCGGCATGGATGAACTCATTATCACCCACATAGATGCCCACATGGCCCACCTTGGTGCTGCCCTTCTTCTGGGAGAAAAAGATCAGATCACCCACCTGAAGCTCCGATTTGGAGATGCTGACCGCCTTGGTATACTGGGTGGCGGAGGAATGGGAAAGGGAGATTCCAAACTGGGAAAACACATGCATGGTAAAGCCGGAGCAGTCAAAGCCGCTTTTCGTGCTTCCGCCGTAAACATATTTGCAGCCCAGCAGCGTGGCGGCGTAGTCGATGATCTCCTGCCGCGTGCCGGTGGCGGCCGCAGCCGTCCCGCCGGAGGATTTAGCGGCGGAGGAGCCGGAGGAAGAAGCGGTGGAAGCAGAAGATGTGCCGTAATTGCCTGCAAAGGCGACCACCTCTACATATTCCGGAGAGACATAACCGGTCTTGCCGTCATACTGAACCTTGAACCAGCCGGAGTTGATGCCGATGATCTTGGCCACAACGCCGGAGGACAGCTTGGAGAGGACATTGTGCTCCGTGCCGGGGCCTGTGCGCAGATTCAGGGAGGAGGAAGCCGTCACCTTCGCGCCGCCGCAGACGATGTTCATCACAGGCTGCGTCTCGATATACTGGGCGCTCATATAGCCAACATCGCCGTCGTAGGCCACCTGATACCAGTCGTCCTTCTGATCCAGAACGGCCACCCGGGTGCCGTTGTAGAGCTTGTCCAGAACGGCGCTCTCGGTGGAGGGCTCCTGCCGGAAATTGACGGCGGAGGCGGTATTGACGGTGCCGCCCTGCACATCAAAGGCAAAGGCGGAGACTGCCATGGCGGCGGAAACGACGCCTGCGGCAAAAATGGTTCGGATGATCGGTTTGATGCTCACGGTAACGCTCCTTCCAGGGTAGGGGGTGATTTATTTTCCGCTCAGCGCCCTTTCCAGCCAGATGGAGCCCAACTCCATGGCGTCGTAGAGTCCCTCCCGCTCAGCGGATTTCACCACGCGGTCTTTTGAACTGATCTCAGGATCGGTATACTGCAGCTGAATGGCCACCTTCTTTGCCAGAGAGTAGCCTTCCTTCTGCTCGGCCGAAAGGATCTGGAGCATGATGATGTATTTGTCGCTCATGCTGCCATAATAAATGATGGCGTCTTTTCTCATCAGGGGACGGCCTTTGTAGGTCAAGGGCAAGGCGCCGTTTTTCCCGGTAGCTTCCATATAGAATACCTCCGATTGCATTTAGTATAACAAAATTGATTACAAAAGTCAAACAAAATGGTTACAAAAAATAAACAAAAATGCCGCTCGTTTTTTGTCGCAGCGGCATGAACTGGGGGAGAGCCCGGCGATCCCGGCAAGGCTCAGTCGGCAAGATAATGCCGGACCAGCTCCTGAAGCAGCTCGTCCCGATCCAGCTTGCGGATCAGCGTCCGCGCGTTGTTGTGGTTGGTGATATAGGTGGGATCCTCGGAGAGAATATAGCCGACGATCTGATTGATGGGGTTATAGCCCTTTTCCCGCAGGGCGTCGTAGACCGCCGTAAGGATCTGCTTCATTTCCAGATCTGCATCGTCGCTGACCCGGAATTTACGGGTACCGTCGAACATAATATCCACCTCCGCATCAAATTACAACTTATTATACAGCATCCTGCTGTCAAAGTAAAGGAAAAAGCGTCGGATTTTGCGAAAAGCGCGGCGGCCTTTGCCGCGCCGGGCGGGCCGGCGGCGGGGGAAAGGACAGCTTTTTGTGGAGCTTTACCAAACCGGGCGCGCAGGAACCGCCGGCAAAGACAAGCTGCACAGGAAAAAACAGAGGGGGCAAAGCGTTTCCTGTCCATGTTTCACCAAATTGCGAAAAATGGAAAAAGGGGCTTGCAAATCCTGTTTCGTTCATGTATGATACCAAAAGAAAATTCGGGAAGAGGTGAGGCAAAGTGGCGCACAGCGGCGGAACGATCCGGAAGGTCTGTGGAACGCGGGGGCAGCTGTCCCGGCGGCGGAAGCTTTCTTTCTCTCCCTTTGCCGTTTCTTTTCGTGGCATTTCCATTGATTCAATGGAAGTGCCGTTTTTTTATGTTTGTTTTTGAAAAATATAGAGGAGGATGAATCATGAAAAACGAAAAACAAGCGCTGGGCACAGAGCCTATCTATGATGCGCGCAAGCTGGGCGTCCCCAAAATGCTGGTGCTGGGTCTGCAGCATATGTTCGCCATGTTTGGCGCCACCGTTCTGGTGCCCATCCTGGTCAGCGGCTACGGCCTGCCCCTGAGCATCCAGACGACCCTGCTGTTCGCCGGCCTCGGCACGCTTCTGTTCCATCTTTGCACCAAGTTCAAGGTCCCTGCATTCCTGGGCTCTTCCTTCGCGTTTCTGGGCGGCTTTGAGGCCGTTGCCAGGCTGGACGCCGGCAAGTTTGCCTCGATGACCGGCGAAGAAAAGCTCCCCTACGCCATGGGCGGCGTTGTGGTGGCCGGTCTGCTCTATCTGGTGCTGGCCCTGCTGTTCAAGCTGGTGGGCGCAAAGAAGGTCATGCGCTTCTTCCCGCCCATCGTCACCGGCCCCATGATCATCCTCATCGGTCTGAACCTGTCCGGCTCCGCCGTTTCCAATGCTTCCACCTGCTGGTGGCTGGCGATGGTGGCCATGGCCATCATCGTGGTGGCGAACATCTGGGGCAAGGGTATGGTCAAGATCATCCCCATCCTGCTGGGTGTGGTGGGCGCCTATGTTGTGGCCCTGATCGCCAACGCCTTCGGCGCCACCGCAGTAGACGCCGCCGGCAATGTGGTTCCTCTGATCAGCTTCAGCAATGTGAGCTCCGCCAGCCTGGTGGGCCTGCAGAAGTTTGCCATCGCCAAGTTTGACATCACCTCCATCCTGGTGATGGCCCCCATCGCCATCGCCTCTATGATGGAGCATATCGGCGACATCTCCGCCATCTCCGCCACCTGCCAGCGCAATTACATCGCCGATCCCGGCCTGCACCGCACGCTGCTGGGCGATGGCCTGGCTACCGCGCTGGCCGGTATGTTCGGCGGCCCCGCCAACACCACCTACGGCGAAAACACCGGTGTTCTGGCTCTGAGCCGGGTCTATGACCCCAAGGTTATCCGCCTGGCGGCGGTCTACGCGGTGATCCTCTCCTTCAGCCCCAAGTTTGACGCCCTGGTCAACTCTATCCCCACGGCCATCATCGGCGGCGTCTCCTTCATCCTCTACGGTATGATCTCTGCGGTGGGCGTCCGCAATGTGGTGGAAAACAAGGTGGATCTGACCAAATCCCGCAACCTGATCATCGCCGCCGTCATCTTCGTCTGCGGCCTGGGCTTCTCCGGCGGAGTTTCCTTCCAGGTGGGCAACGCCACGGTCACGCTGACCTCTTTGGCCATCGCCGCTCTGGCCGGCGTCCTGCTGAACGCCATCCTGCCCGGCAACGACTATGAGTTCGGCACCGATGTGAAGGGCGACAGCGCCGCCAATCTGGGCACCTATTAATTAAAAATACAGCAAACCGGTTCAAAAGGCCCCTCCACAATACGGAGGGGCCTTTCTTTTTTCTGCGGCGGGCAGCTCGGCAAACGGTTGAAAAAAAGCGGCGCCGCAGGTATAATCAGAGCAGAAACAAGAGAAATGGGGCTGGATATATGGCAAAAATCATGGAGATCACGGATTTTTCCGCGCCGGAGCTGGATGTTTACGCCCGCCTGACGGAAAATCAGCTGCTGAACCGGGCAGACCCGGAAAATGCGCTGTTCGTGGCGGAGAGCCCGCTGGTCATCGGCCGGGCGCTGGACGCGGGCTGCAGGCCGGTGTCCTTTTTGATGGAGAAGAAGCATGTGACGGGGAAGGGCGCGGCCATTCTGGCCCGGTGTCCCCAGGATATCCCCGTCTATGCGGCGGAGCTGCCGGTGCTTACGCAGCTCACCGGCTTCCACCTGACCCGGGGCATGCTGTGCGCCATGCTGCGGCCGCCGCTCCCTTCGGTGGAGGAGATCTGCCGGGATGCCCGGCGGGTGGCCGTGCTGGAAAATGTGATGAACCCCACCAACATCGGCGCGATCTTCCGCTCGGCGGCGGCGCTGAATATCGACGCCGTCCTGCTCACCGCCGCCGGCAGCGACCCGCTCTACCGCCGGGCCGCCCGGGTGAGCATGGGCAATGTGTTTCTGGTGCCCTGGACCTATCTGCCGGAGGAGACCTGCTGGACAGAGACCCTCCATGAGCTGGGCTTTCGGACGGCGGCCATGGCCCTGCGGGAGGATTCCGTCTTGCTGACAGACCCTGGGCTCATGGCAGAGCCAAGGCTGGCCATTGTTATGGGAACGGAGGGAGACGGCCTGGCGGGGGAGACCATCGCCCGGTGCGATTATACCGTCCGGATCCCCATGTCCCACGGGGTGGATTCCCTCAATGTGGCGGCGGCCAGCGCCGTGGCCTTTTACCAGCTGGCGCAGCTTTCGGAAAAAGAATAAGATGCAGAAAAACGGCAGACGCAGCCGGCCTGGATCTGTGATCAGCCGGAAGCCTCCGCCGTTTTTTGCGCCGGCGTCATGGGCAGCGCCAGCTGGAGCAGAAAGACGCCGTCCTCCGCGCGGAAGACGCAGAGACCGCCCTTCTGCCGGGCGATGGACGCCATACTGCGGCAGCCGAAGCCGTGGCCAGCCTGCCGTGCGGCAGGAAGCCCATTTTCCAGCTCCACCGTGCCGGAATAGGGATTTTTGATCTCGATGAGCAGCTTTTCCCGGCGAACATCGCAGTAAAGATCCACCCAGCGGGCCCCCTGCGTGACCTGACCCGCCGCCCGGAGGGCGTTTTCCAGACCGTTGGACAGCAGAGAGCAAAGCTCGATATCGGAGAGGGGGAGGACCTTTGGCAGGCGGGCGTTGATGGTGAGCCGGATCCCTGCCTGCCGGGCCTGATTCGCAAAGGAGGAGCACAGCAGGTTCACCAGCTCGTTTTCACACCAGCGGGTGGGCGTGATGGAATTGACGCCCGCATGGATCTGACGGATGTATTCCTGGGCCTGCTCCAGCTGGCCGGCGGAGAGATAGCTGTTGATGGCGTTGAGATGGTGGCGCATATCATGACGGTAGACCGCCGCCTGGGCCTGCGCCTGGGCCAGCGCCTCCACCTGCTGGGCGGCGGAGGCCAGCTCCATGGACATCATGGAGTTCTGCAGCTCGGTCTGGCTGCGCTTCTGGACCTCGCCGTGGTAGAGAATGACAAATAGAATATAGAAAAACGCCATCGCCGCCGGAAGAAACTCAATGATCCCGTGGATCCCCAGATAGAGGGCGTTGGAATAGACCGTGGCGGCGTAGTCAAACAAATAATAGAACAGCGGCAGCCCGCCGAAGATCCAGAGGGAGCGGGAGGAATAGGTCATGGCCGCATAGGCGGGGGCCGCGAACCAGCGGCAGAGCAGATAGCCGAAGAGCAGGATGGATATGGCGTAGCTCAGCTCATAGCTCAGGGCGCTGTCAAAGACTGCCTGCGTCAGCGACCCCACCCAGCGGGGCAGCTGGCAGCAGAAATAGGCCGTCAAAACGCTGGCCAGCGCCAGCATGGGCCTGCGCTTCAGCCCCAGCCACAAAAAAAGCCACAGGGGAAGATGGGTCAGCAGGGGATAGAGCATCCGCGTGCGCTGAAGGCCCAGCAGCAGGAAAAACAGCCCCTGCACCGCCAGCAGCACAAGGCAGAGCGCCGCGGTCATCCACCGGTCCCGCCGGGTGCGGATGCCGCCGGAAAAGGAGATCGCCAGCGCCGCGCCGTAAAACAGCACCAGCCCGAAGTTGATCAGCTGAAGGGAGGCCGTCATGCTTCCTCCTCCTTGCGGGAAAAGAGATAATCCAGATAGGCCGTGCGCACCTGACTCTGCAGCAGGCGGGAGATGGGGATGGTCCGATGGTCAAAGGTGGTCAGCTCCCGGCTGCCCAGCGACTGGACGCCGTCCATATTGACCACAAAGGCCCGGTGGACCTTGATAAACTCCGGCTGGGACAGCAGCGCCCCCTCATATTCGCTGAGGGCGCCGGGGATCTCCAGCTCGCTGCCGTCTTCCAGATAAAACATCAGATGCTTGTTGCGCACCTCCACCGCCACGATGGAGGAAAAGGGAAGACGGGTCACGCCGGCGGGGCGGCGCAGGGTCAGCAGGGCGTCCTGCTTCTGGATGGCGTGGAACAGCTTATCCAGCACGGGAAAGAGATTGTCGGCGGAGGCGGGCTTGAGCAGATAGGAATAGGCCTCCACCGCATAGCTCTCCACGGCATATTCCGGGGAGGAGGTGAGAAAAACGATCTTCGGATCCAGCGCCGCGGCGCGGATCTCCCGGGCGGCCTCCATGCCGGAAAGCCCGGGCATCAGGATATCCAGCAGCACCGCGTCGTAGGCGGTATGGCGCATGGCCTCCAGCAGGTCCATGGCGCTGCGGAAAAGATCGAAGCTGAGGATCGAGCCGCGGCTGGCCTGGTATTGGCCCAGCAGCGCGGATACGCGGGTCAGCTCTTCCCGGTCGTCGTCGCAGACGGCAAGCCGAAACATGGCTCCGCCCCCTTTCCCGTGAAGTGATGCTATCATTATAACCCAGGATGGCGTTTCCTTCAATCAAAAAATGCATTTCGAGCCGCTGAAATGACATTTCAGGGAAAAATCCCCACTTTTGCGGCGGGCCTGCTATACTAAGGGCATCTGAAGCGGCTTTGCCGGAAGGGGGAAGGAGCCATGGGAACGGTGGTGGCGGCGGTATCTGTCATCGCGGGGCTGAGCCTGAGCGCGCTGCTCCTCTGCTGGTTCCTCTGGGTCTACCATCTTCTTTCGGAAAAGCGGGAAAGCGCCATGGCGGCCCGGCAGCAGCTCCCGCTGCACCGGGACGGGCTGGATCAGGTCCGGGGCAGCGAGCGGGAGGCCGCCGCGCGCCGGGTGCTGGAATCCAGCAGAGACATCTGCCAGAGCATCCGCCAGAGCTATAACGACGCCCTGCGGCGGCCGCTCTGCCAGCTCCCCGGCTATCTCATGGGCTTCCGGCCGCTGCCCTGAGCGGCCAGACGCAAAAGCGTGAAAAGAAACAAAAGCAATCATCTTTGGACGGAGGAGATCAAATGGGTCTGTTTACAAAAAAAGAGCCCTGCGCCATCTGCGGCGGCAAGGTCAAGGGCCTGCTTCCCTGGAAGATCGAAGGACAGTATGTCTGCGACAGCTGCCACGGCGTGGTGGATGTGCAGAGAGATAAGGCAGATATGACGATGGAGCAGTTCCGCCAATATCGGGCCTTTCGGGAGGAAAACCAAGCGCTGAAGGCGCAGTTCACGATCTCACAGAAGATAGATTTTGGTGCGTTTGATACCAAGCTGGTCTTTGATTTTGACCATCGGCTCTTTTGCATGGATCAGCATCTGGCAAAGACTGTTTTCCGCGGCGGAGAGATCAGATCCTTCGTCATCCAGGAGGACGGCGCGCCCATCTTTGAGGGCGGCCCGCAGGGCCTTGCGCGCTATGAGAGCGTTGTTCCAGGGCATCTGACCATGATGGCTCCCCAGCTGAACCAGATCCTTATGCAGAAGCAGCTGGAGGATCAGCTGAATGTGGGCCGGGATCCGGAGCATCGCCCGGCGCCGCGGTTCTACGACATCCCGGAGCCTTTCAAAAAGTTTCAGGTGTCTATCTATGTGGATCACCCTTATTGGAGTCTGCTGGAATGCGACCGCTCCGGCCCCACCTTCGATAATGACTATCCTGATGTGAATGATTATATGAATCGTTATCAGGAGGGCTATTGGCTCATGGAGAACCTGGCCCAGTGTCTGATGGCGGTGGCCTTCCCGGATGCACCCGCAGAGGGCGCGCAGCAGGAGGAGCAGCCTGCGGCAGCGGCAGCGCCGGCGCAAGACGCCGTGACCCAGCTGAAGCAGTATAAGCAGCTGCTGGACGATGGCGTTATTACCCAGGCAGACTTTGACGCCAAGAAAAAGCAGCTCATGGGCCTTTAAGCCCCAAACAAAGCCAAAAAATATTTTTTTGATACAAATGGAGGAAAATCACATGAAAATCAAGAAGATCCTGGCGCTGCTCTGCGCCGCAATGATGGTGCTGTCCCTGGCTGCCTGCGGCGGAGAGGACGGAGGCTCTGACGAAGTCACCATGAAGACCATCACCCTGGGCGATGTGACCATGGAAGTCCCCGATACCTTTGGCGAGCCGCAGGAGGCCAACGGCGCCATGGCGGTCGCCGGCCCCGAAGCTTCCATCACCGTCTCCGGCCCCGTGACCATGGATATCCCCATGGAGAGCTGGACCGAGGAGTTCGTCTCCGCCAATCTGGACGGCCTGTTTGGCGCATCCTATACGGATCTGTCGCTGGCGGATTTTGTGGGCGATGTGGATTTTGACGGCACCCCCGGCGTCTTCTTCACCGTCACCGGCACCAACTCCAAGGGCGTGGCCCGGGTGATCTACAACGCATATCTCTTCGACGAGACCATGGGCGATTATGTGGTGTCTTTCCTGCACAGCGTGGACAACGCTTCCTACACCGCTGAGCTGGACAACGCCATCGTCTCCAGCATCACCCTGCACTGAGCAAAAAACGGAAAAAGAGCATAAAAGGGAAAGGGAAAGGGCCCGCGGCGAACGCCGCGGGCCTTCCAGTATTGCTCAAAAAACGCCGGAAAACTGGCGGGCCATGGTATTTGCCGCGCAGTTCTGTTATAATAACAGAAAAAGGAGGAGATGCTGCTTGAAGAAACGGAAGGGGTGGCTCCGGCGGCTGTCGCTGCCGTTTTTGTGGGCGGCGGGGCTTTTGATCGCGCTGGCCGCGGTCCTTTCCCGCGTTGGCGGCCATCAGCGCCTGCTGTATCGGGGAATATCACGAATCGGCCATGGTGACATTTTTGTTCCAGCTGGGCTCGTTTCTGGAGCAGATGACCATGAAAAAGACCCGCTCCGCCATCAAGGCCCTGACGGAGCTGGCCCCCACCACGGCCCGGCGGATCGTCGGCTCCGGACAGGACGGCGATTTTGAAACAGAGGAGATCGACGCGGAGCAGGTGGAGGAGGGGGATCTGCTGCTGGTCCGGGCTGCGGCGGCGCTGCCGGCGTATGGGCCGGAGGAAGCCCAGACAGTCCGGGCTGCATCAGGCGGCGGCCCTTTACCGGGCGCTGAAGGCGGGCCCCTCCGCCACCCTGTTTCAGGAGCTGCGGCAGGTGACGGCGGATTATGCCGTCCCCGAAGACGCCTGTCAGGCTTATGCAAAGACCTATGGGCTGCTGGCCCGGCTGGATGAGGACTTTTCCCGCTGAGCGGCACAAAAAGAGACAGAAAGACCGATGACCGGGCAGGTGCGCTTGCCTGGTCATGCTGTATAAAAACAAAAGATTATTTCTGTTGAAAACAGAGTTTTTTGTGCAAGACTATGCTTTTTTCTTGCATCCCTGAGCAAAAGGTGCTATGCTGTCTTCGAAAAAGGGCCGCAATGGCGGCCATGCTCCGGCCGAAGCACTGTAAAAGCCGATGGATCGGGAAGAAGGTGCTTCCCATGGGAAGCGAAGGGGCGCGCGAAGCCCAACGGAAAAAGAGGAGTTGAGTCGTGCCGCAAAGCATAAAAAGGAGGCTTTTATGAAAAAACAGCATATTGCGGATTGCTGCAGAAAAAGCCGGAATAGCATCGCGATTTTTTTATTGGTTTTGTTTTTATGCTGGGGTGCTCAGGTGGCGGCAAATGCGCAGATGTCTGCCGAACGGCGCTTTTCCGGCGAAGCTGTCGTGTGTCTCACGCCGGAGGCCCTGACCCGCGCCCGGGCCGAAACGCCGGGCGCTGCCGCAAATGCGGCGGAGGGGATCACCGCGGCGTATGCTTACCGCCTTGTGCCCTCCAAAGCGGAGCGCGATCAGGCGGAGGTGGAGGCGGAGATCGCCCTGTCCTTTGGGACCGGCGACGGGTTGACCATCCAGGCATCCGGCGAAGTCTGGGCCTACAGCGTATCGGATGGAGAAACGCTTTGGGAAGGACCGCTGGACGGAGAAACCTGGTATCAGGGCCGGCGGTATCGGGTCATCGTGGGCTTTGCGAAGCTCGGCAGCAGCGACAACGCGCAGATGAGCATTACCCTGCAGGATGCCGCAGGGACGCTGAATCCCATCGCGCTTTCCTTTGGAAGCGTTGTTACCCCGGAGATGGCCCAGGCAGTCCTGCAAAATGCGGAAAACCACCGGCAGCCGGAGGTGCGGCAGCAGAATGCCGCCTGGATGGGTCTGGGCGGAAGCGAAGCCGAGGCCCTGCCGCGCGATGAATTTGTCCTCTATAAATCAGTATATGGCGACTTCAGCGATTCCCCGGTCACAGGCGTCGGACAGCGTGCCCGGCTCTATTTTAACGATGCGAGAGATCTGGCTGCCGTCTGCCTGACCACATATGCAAGCAAGCTGAACGATTATTATGACGGTGTGCTTGATCCGGAGTCCTGCGTTTATTCCTTTTCCATCAGGCTCAAGGCAACGGACGGAGCGCACGGCCCGCTTTCGCGCTATTCCCATATCTGCAATATCTATGCGGAGGATCAATTTCCCAGTGCGGGCGGCTCTGTCTATCTGGAGGCGATCTTTGAAGACGCCATGTCCGTTTTGGGGATCCCCACCAGCACGATGTCGGCCTGGCTTTCCGGCGTGCAGGGAGAAGCCAGCAAGAGCCTGGGCCTTTGGGAAGCCAGCATCCAGGTCCGCTTCCCGCTTTCGCAGGTCACCAATTTCGATGGGACGGGCAATGCCGGCGTGCCCATGGTCGCCTGCCTTGCGGTTTCGGAGCCGGAGGCCTATGTGGGAAACAGCCCTTATGAATTCTCAACCACCCTGCGCTACAGGACGCCTTGCTATGTGGGAACGGTCAATCCTACCGTGACCTATACCTACACCGATGTGGAGACGGCCGTTGGAAACACAACGATCACCATTGACTGAGGAAGTAAAATGAAGAAAAAAACGATCTGGCTCATAAGCATCGGAGCGCTGCTCCTGACCGCGGCGGGGATCCTTTTTGCAGTCGGCGCCCGTAAGGATCCGGAGGAGGACGAGCTGAAATACGGAGAGACCTATGTGGGCGTTGTCCTCCATAAAAATGAGGAAAAGGGGCGCTTTACGCTGCAGACCGAAGCGGGATATCTTCACACCTTTTATTTTTTTGAACACACATGGTGGGATATGGTCAGCGACTTTTCCGTGGGAGACAAGGTGAAGGTAACAACGATCCACCGAAAAAATGAGATTACCTACAATGTGTTTACTCTCGGCATCGTGAAGGAATGAGCGCATGCTCCGGAAAAGCTTCTTACAACAGCATATAAGACGCAAAAATGCCGGGGCCTTCGCTCCGGCATTGGTTTTATGAATGAAAGGATCAATGCTTCTTTTTGCGGATCAGCACGACCGCGAGGACCGCCGCAGCCAGCACCACCAGAAGGACGATGGGCAGGATCAGGTTGCTGCCGGCAGAGGAATTGGCGTTGTCGGTGCTGCTGTCAGCGGAGGGAGCCTCCGGCTGGGGCAGATCCATGCCCGGCGTATAGACCGGCGCATCGGCAGAAGCCGTCGCGGTATAGGAAGCGCCGCTGTTGAAGATCACGAAGATGGTGGGCGGCGTCTTCTGCTCCAGCAGCTCAGGGATCAGGCCGCCGGTAAACTTCAGATAGCCGTCTTCCGTGGGGTTGAACAGGTTGAAGTAGAAGTCGTGGTTGGCAGTGACCCGGCGGACGCCCTCCGGCAGCTCCGCTTCCTCACCGGGGACGATCAGCGCCAGCGTGCCGTGGGCGCCGAAGTTTTCCCGGGGATCCCGCATGAAGTCCACCGGCAGCTGCACCACCTGACCGTCGGCGATCAGGGCGTAGACATCCTCCTGTCCCTCCACGGGCCAGAGCTCTGCCTGATAGTATTCCCGGGCATAATCGCCTGCGCCCGCTTCCTTTTCATGGACGAAATAGGCAGCGCGGCGATACCAGGCCTCGGAAAGCTGAGATTCCCGATATTCCCGATGGGCGGTCTTCAGGTCGGAGCCGGTGGCGGGGTCGTTGGAATAATAGACATATTCCTGCAGCTCCTGGCTGAAGAAATAGCCCACGATGGTGATCAGGTGGCCGCCGGTATTGGTGGGGGCGTTTTCCAGGTAGGGGTATTTGCCCTCCGGCGTGTTGCTGTATTTCACGGACATGGCTACTGCGTGGCCGGCGGCAAGCTCCTGCCGGACGCCTTCAAAGCTGGCGTAATGCACATAGCTTTCATAGCCGAAGGCGCCTGCTCCTGCACAGGTGAAGCTCCAGTTGCCGTTGCCGCCGTAGCCATAGTCAAAGGCGGTAAGTGCGACCTCCTCTGGCAAAACATCTGCGCCCTGCCCGTCCAGCAGCATGGACATACTGGTGGCGGAGCAGATCACGCCGCCGTAATCCGGGTCGCGGATGGTCTGCGCGATGGAGGGCGTATCCAGCAGGACGGAATCCGGGATCTCGCCGGTGCCCTCCGTCAGAGAGCAGGCAGACCACCAGTCGGGATCATTGGTGTTTTTGAAGGTTGCGGCCACCAGACGCAGCACCGGCTGCGCCGTCTGGGTGCCGTCAGCCCGCACGACGGCCTTCAGCTGGAAGGCGGTGGCGGTAAGGCCGTCGGTGATATTCAGGGAGCTGTCGCCTGCGCTGCCGAAGGAATAGGCATAGGCCCAGCCGTTTTTATCGCCGCTGCGGGAGGGATGGCTGTCGGCGTCCTGCGGGCAGCCGCGCTCGATAAACGGGCTCCATTCGCCCCAGGTGATCCAGTCGGTCCAGCCGTCGTAGGTCTCGCCGCCGTTGGACCAGCCATCGTAATCCGGGATATAGGCTCGGCCATAGATCTCAACGGAGGTCCCGCGGGGCGTGTCGGAGTTCCAGGAGGCTACCAGATCGTTCCAGGGGAAGGTCTGGTAGATAGGGGAGACATAGACGCCCTCCGAAGCGCCGGCCTTCAGCTGCAAAGCACCGTCGCCCACGGAGGCAGGCTCCAGATCGGTGCATTCCCCGGCGGAAAAGTCCTCCGCCGTGGTGATCTTGACAAAATTGCCCTCCAGCGTAGTATCCGCCGCCGCTGCAGATAGCGGAAGCAGACAGAGGACCATGGCCAGCGCCAAAAGCGCGGAGATGGTTTTTTTCATAATCGTCACTCCTGTATTTGAAAAGCCCCTTTGCCAACGCAGAGGGGTCTTTTCAGAAGAATTGTTATTTTGCGATCTGGGCCTTGTACTTTGCCAGTTCTTCCTGGTTGGCCATGATGAAGTGGCCGGGCTCGATCTCGGTCCAGACGGGCTTGT
>USML01000026.1 GCA_900555855.1 uncultured Eubacteriales bacterium
GGGCCGCGTCCGCCGCGTCCACCTTGCCGGAGCCGTCCACATCCGCCAGCGACAGCTGCGCATCGGTGAGGGGCAGCTTCCCGTTGACGTAGGCGTAGACCATGGCGGCGTCGGCATCATCCGCCGCGCCGTCGCCGTTGACATCTTCAATGGCCACATCCGCATACTGCATATCCAGAATGATGCGCATGCCGTCCTGCTCCATGGTGTAGATGGTCATGCCATAAGCGCCGTTTTCGTCAAAGCCCCAGCACATGGCAAGGCCCCTGGCCCCGTTTTTGCCGCAGGCAGGGTAATAGATGGCCTTCAGCGTGCTGCCAAAGCCCTCCGCCACGCCCACCTTGGTATAGACGCCCTCCTTCTGGCGAAACACATGGGCCTGGTAGGCGCCCTCCGCCGTCAGGAAAAAGGCTACGGTCTCGTCCTGCCCGTCGCCGTCCAGATCCACCTGCTGAACGGCCTGCCGGGAGGTCCCGCTCTCCGCAGAGGCATAGACCGCCCCGCCGGCCAAAACCTCGTCCAGCTGCTGCTGCAGCAGGGCATATTCCGCAGGCAGCTTGGGCAGGGTCAAAAGACCGTCCACCGGCTGCAGACCGCAGCCGGTGCAGAGGACGGTCACCCACAGGGCCCCCGCCAGCAGCAGGAGCCGGATCGCTTTTTTCAGAGCATATCGATACATGGTTTGATTATAGCACATTTCCCTGCGGTTTCCTATCCCTATTTTGAAAAATTATGATGTAAAAAAGCGCCCCGGAGACCCGGGGCGCAAAGATCGCTGCGCTTAGAAATACTTTTTCACATCGTCCGCCGCGGTAGAGGCGTCGGCGCTGATGGTAATGGTGAACTTGATCCCGGAAGCCTTGGAAAAAGCCTCCAGCTTATCCAGGAACGCGCCGGCCTTGGCGTCGTCATCTTCACCGGTGATCTTGAAAAGGCTGTCGATAAACACATGGGTGATATCGTAGTTGCCGGAATACAGACCGCAGATAAAGGCATAGAGGGTATCATAGCCCTGCTCCATGGGGTATTCGTCCAGGTCGATGAGCTTCGCACTGTATTTGATGTTGAAGCGGAGCTTTTGGCCCCGTTCCACACAAACAACGCTGCCCGCCTCTTCGTTGACGGCAGTGTTGACCAGATCGATCACCTGCTTGGTTTTTCCGGAGCCGCGAAGGCCCATGATCACTTTCACCATATTAAATCTCCTCCTGTTCGTAATGGGAAGCGTTTTTTCTGCCTTTATGGTATCATACTTTTTCGCTTCCCACAACCTGTTTTTATGAATTCCCCATAAATTTTTTCCCGGCGACACAGAAAAACAATCTGCGGAAAATCTGCAGCAGCGTCAGCCGGGGGATCGTCTCTGCGGCATTCACCGGAATACGGCAGACCTCCGCTCCCTCCCGCCGCACAATAAGCCAGCCAACCTGCTGCCCTTCCGCCACAGGCGCCTGCAGCCGCTCCTCCAGCTGCACCTCCTTTGTAAGTTCTCCCAGCCAGCTCCGGGGCAGCACCTGCGGCTGGGCCTCCGCCAAAGCGCAGCCCGCCTGCTCCCTGGTCCCCAGGCTGACGGGGATGGGCATCAGCGGCTGATCCGCCGTGAAGCGCACGGCGGCGTAATTGGCAAAGCCCCAGTTCAGCAGCGTGCAGACATCCCGGCTCCGGTCCTCCTTCCGGGCGCTGCCCAGCACTACTGCGATCAGGTGCAGTTCCTCCCGCAGGGCGGAGGCGGAGATGCAGTAGCCGGCGGAGGAGGTATAGCCGGTCTTCAGGCCGGTCATGCCGGGATAATGCTTCAGCAGCTTATTGGTATTGTCCAGGCCGAAGGCGCCGCCCCGAACGGTATCCTGCCAGATGGTGGCATAGTCGGAGATCCAGGGATGCTCCCGCAGCAGACAGGCGCTCATCAGGCCGATATCATAGGCGGAGGTCACATGGCCCGGCGCCGTCAGGCCGCAGCAGTTGACAAAATGGGTGTCTGCCATGCCCAGCTCCTCCGCACGGGCGTTCATCCGCTGGACAAAGCTCTCCTCGCTGCCCGCCAGATGCTCCCCCAGCGCCACGGCGCAGTCGTTGGCGCTGGCGATGACCACGCACTTCAGCATTTCCTCCACCGTGAAGGTTTCCCCCTCCTTCAGCCAGATCTGGCTGCCGCCCATGGACGAAGCATAGGCGGAGGCCGTGACGGTATCCTCCAGCGAAAGGCTGCCGCTGTCGATGGCCTCGCACACCAGAAGCAGCGTCATCACCTTGGTGACGCTGGCAGGCTCCCGGGGCGCATGGGCGTCCTTTTCCCAGAGCGTCTGGCCGGAAAGAGTCATCAGCAGCGCCGACGGCGCGCCCACGCCAGGGCCCGGCTCCGCCGTTTCCGCCCGGCAGGAGAAGCGCACCGGCAGCAGCAGGCAAAGGCAAAGCAGCGCGGCAGTCCATTTTTTCATGATCAACGCCTCCGTTTTTTCTCAGATTCATTTCATTTTATGCGAAAGCCCCGGGGAATTATTGCAAAACGGGCAAACATCCGCTATAATAAAGAGTCAGATGCTATCAGATGGAGAAAATGCAATGAAGATCGCTTTTTACACGCTGGGCTGCAAGGCCAATCAATTTGAGACCCAGGCGCTGGAGCGCCTGTTTCAGCAGCGCGGGCATCAGCTGGTGCCCTTCGACGGCTTTGCAGACATTTATATCGTCAATACCTGCACGGTGACGGCCCTTTCCGACAAAAAATCCCGCAACGCCGCCCGCCGCTGCCGCAGGCTCAACCCCAACTGCCGGCTGATCCTCTGCGGCTGCTACGCCCAGCTGAAACCGGAGGAGGCCAAGGCCCTGTGCGGCGCAGACGCGGTGGTCGGCACGGCGGACAAGAGCCGGATCGTGGACATTGCGGAGGGTCTGGCCACAGATGGTGTCACACCGCTCTGGCAGGGGCCGCGGCCCGGCTTCGATGTGCTGCCGGCCGGCGGTCTTTCCGGCCGCACCCGGGCGCTTCTGAAGGTGCAGGACGGCTGTCAGAACTTCTGCACCTACTGCCGCATCCCCTATGCCCGGGGGCCGGAGCGCTCCATGGTGCTGGACACGGCCCTTGCGGAAAGCGCCCGGCTGGCCGCCGAGGGCTACCGGGAGATCGTCCTCACCGGCATCGAGATCAGCGCCTATGGCCGGGATCTGCCCGGGACGCCTACCCTGATGGACCTGATCGAGGGTGTCTGCCGCGCTGCCCCCGGCGTCCGGCTGCGGCTGGGCAGTCTGGAGCCGCGGACCGTCACCGCCGACTTTGCCGCCCGCTGCGCCGCGCTGCCCCAGCTTTGCCCCCAGTTCCACCTTTCCCTGCAGTCCGGCTGCGCCAAAACGCTGAAGGCCATGAACCGGAAATACGACCCCGCCCGCTATCTGGAATCCTGCCGGCTGCTGCGGCAAGCCATGCCCGGCTGCGCCATCACCACCGACCTGATCGTGGGCTTCCCCGGCGAGACGGAGCAGGATCTTACGGAGAGCCTTGCCTTCGTGGAGCAGTGCCGGCTGTGCAAGGTCCATATCTTCCCCTTCTCCCGGCGGGAGGGGACTGTGGCCTGGTCCATGCCCGGCCAGGTGCCAAACGCCCAGAAGGCCCTGCGGGCCGCCAAGGCGGCGGAGGTCTGCCGCAGGCTGGAGCTGGATTATCTGCGGAGCTTCGTGGGCCAGACCCGGCCCGTGCTCTTTGAGCAGGAGGAGGATGGCTTCTTCAGCGGCCATATCCCGGAATACTGCCTGGTAAGGGCCCGGGGACAGGGGCTGCACAATCAGGTCCTGCCGGTGCGCATCACCGGGCTGGAGGGCACGACGCTTTTGGGAGAGGTGACGGTATGAGCATCGAAACGATCCGGCAGGGGCTGGAGGAGATCTTCTCCCTGCCCCTGCGCCGCCTGACGGTGAGCAATCCCCGCGCCGGCGCGGAATATCTTCGAATTCAGGGCCGTCCGGTGACGCTGCGGGGGCAGGAGCTGCTTCAGCTGGAAAAGTTCACCAAAACGCAGGCTTTCCACGAAAATCTGCCCCTTTCGGAGGGGCCCGCCCGGCTGGAAGCGCTGCTGGCCCACTACGGCCAGCTGGACGCCCTTTGTCAGGGCGCTTCCTTCTGCCTGAAGATCTCCAAAAAAGGCAAGCTGTTTTTCCAGCGTCAGGCGGTGCAGTCCGTTTTGGAGCGGCCGGCCGGACACGACCGGAAAAAGCAGTATCTGCTGGAGGAGGGCATGCGCATCCCTCCGCTGGTGGATCTTGGCGTGCTGACGCCGGAGGGCCGGGTTGTCAAGGCCAAATACGATAAATTCAAGCAGATCAACCGCTTTGTGGAGCTTCTGAACGATGTTTTGGCCAAAAATCCCCGGGAAACGCTGCGCATCGTGGATTTTGGCTGCGGAAAGTCCTATCTGACCTTTGTGGTCTACTATTATGTCACCCAGATCCTGCGGAAAAAAGCGGATATTGTTGGGCTGGATCTGAAAGAGGATGTGATCGCCCACTGCAGCGCTGTGGCAGAAAAATATGGCTATACCGGGCTGCATTTCCGCTGCGGCGACATCCGGGATTATCTGGCCGATCAGGCCCCCGATCTGGTGATCACGCTGCATGCCTGCGACACCGCCACAGATTATGCACTGTACCATGCGGCTCAATGGGGCTCAGAGGCGATCCTGTCCGTCCCCTGCTGTCAGCATGAGCTGAACCTGCAGGTGAAGCGGGATGCGCTGCCGCCGCTGACGGATTACGGCATCCTGAAGGAGCGGCTGTGTGCGCTGGCCACCGATGCGGTGCGGGCCAAGCTATTGGAAAGCCAGGGCTATGAGGTGCAGGTGCTGGAGTTCATTGACCTGGCCCATTCCCCCAAAAACCTGCTGCTGCGGGCCAGAAAGGCCCCCGTTTCCCCGGAAAAGCGGCAGGCGGCCCGGCAGGAGGCCGTCCGGCTGCTGCAGCTGCTGGGGGCGGAGCAGACCCTGTGGAAGCTGCTGGAGCAGGCATAACGCTGTAAAAAAGCATGGCCGCCGGAACGCCGGCGGCCATGCTTTTTTGTTTTCTGTTTTATTTCAGCGTATCGCTGTTGTTGAGCACCGGGACGCTGTAAAGAAACAGCACATCCTGCCCGTGGAAATCCAGAAGCGTGCCGAGCCTTGCGGCAGGCAGATAGCGGATGTCCACCAGCGTGATGGAGGCATAGGCCTCCGCCAGCAGGGGCATCAGGCTGCTGCCGAAGGAATCCCGAAAGACGATCAGCTCCCGGTCGGTCCCGGCGTTGGGGTTTTCCAGCCGCAGCAGCGACACCGAGCCGGAGAGAAACAGCTCATAGGGATCCTTGCCCGCGCCCTTTTCCAGGTCGTAGACCGGGCCCCAGGTATCGGTCTCCCCGTTCCAGACCCGGCACTGCTCCAGCGTCTCCGAGGTGAGCCAGCGCAGCGCATCCGGTTCCATGGGCAGAGCAGACTGCCCGGCATAAAGCCCGTAATAAGGAGCGTTCAGCGTGTTTTCCGTATACTCGGTCTGGGGAAGCGTCACACCAAGGCCCTCCGCCAGCGCCCGGGCCGTCTCCAAAAGCGCCTCCTGCCGCCAGTGCAGATCCGTCCGGTAATAATCCTCCAGCGAAAGGGTCTGCCGCAGGTCGATATAGGAAAGCTCCGGCAGACGGGCGCAGAGGCTTTCGATGAAAGCGTCATAATCCAGCGCAGGATAACCGTTTTCTGCCGCCAGAAAGGCGTTTTTGTCCGGGATCACCGAGAAAAAGACCCGGCTCCCCTGCAGATCGTGCTCGCAGATCCAGCGGATCCGCTCCGCCGCATGGTCCAGCGAGGCGTCGTTCTGGGGATATTCCAGCTGGGAGGCATAGCCCCCAGCCAGATAGATCCCGTTCACATCCTTCTGACCAAAGAGATCCCGTGAGATCAGCGCCTTCAGCCGTCGGAAGGTCTCCCGCAGGGGAAACTGATCCGGCGCAGCCGCCTCCGTCTGTTTGGCATACTGCCCGGAAACCAAAGCGGAAGCGCTGAGCTCCGGCGGCTGAGCCAGCAGACGGCGCTCGCTGACGGAGATCTCATCCGGCGTGCGCAGAGCGCTCCAAAGCCCAAGCCCCAGCAAAAGCCCGCCCAAAAGCAGCAGGACGGAGATATTTTTCCATTGCTTCATGTCTCATCGTCCTCCTTAAAAGCGGAAATACAGGAAAGGGTTGAAGGAGCCGTCTACCAGATAGGCGGTGTTCACCAGCAGCAGAGCCGCCAGCGCCGGCGCTTCCGTCAGCGTCTGGAGCCTGTTTCCCAAAGAGCTTCTCCGCCACCGCTCCATGAGCCGGGCCGGGATGGGCGTGGCTCCGAGGATCGCCATCAGCAGCACCACGCCGTAGCTCCGCAGCTCATACAGGGTCTCCGCATTCCATAAAGGCAGGCCTCCGCCGCCGAACATGGCGGCGATCTGGGAAAATGCCTCGCTTATGCTGCCGGCATTGAACAGCACAAAGCTCAGCGGCAGAATCAAAAGCATATAGAGCCGGCTCAGCAACCGGCGCTTCTGCAAAACCGGCAGCAAAAAGCGCTTTTCTGCCATCAGCAGCAGCGCAAACAGCAAGCCCCACAAAACGAAGTTCCATGCCGCGCCATGCCAAAGGCCCGTAAGCAGCCACACCACAAGGATGTTGCGCAGCTGGCGCCCTCGGCTCACCCGGCTGCCTCCCAGGGGGATATACACATAATCCCGGAACCAGGAGCCAAGGCTGATGTGCCACCGCCGCCAGAACTCCGTGACGCTGCGGGAAACGCAGGGATGATCGAAGTTCTCCGCAAAGCGGAAGCCGCAGATCCGCCCTAAGCCAATGGCCATATCGCTGTAGCCGGAAAAGTCAAAATAGATCTGCAGCACGCAGCACATGGCATAGACCCAGCAAAACAGCACCGACCGCTGGGTGCTGGATTGAAACGCTGTCATCAGCTGATAAAGCACATTGGCGATGAGCACCTTTTTTGAAAGGCCCAGCACAAATCTGCGTGCGCCAAGCGCCGCATCCTCCAGCGTATGCCGCCGCCCCCGCAGCTGCTGCGCGATCTCAGAATAGCGCACGATGGGCCCGGCGATGAGCTGTGGAAACATGGCAACATAGGCCGCCAGATCCACCAGATTCTTCTGTGCCGGCACCGTTCCCCGCCAGACATCCACCAGGTAGCTGATGATTTGAAAGGTATAAAAGCTGATGCCGATGGGCAGCGTTATCTGCAGCAGAGGCAGCGAAAGGCCCGTGACGGCATTCACGCTCCGGAGGAAAAAATCCGCGTATTTGAAATAGCCCAGCGCTCCCAGATCCAGTGTCAGGGCGAGGATCAGCAGCAGCCTGCCCCGGGCCGTCCCCCGGTGCTTTTCGATACACCGGCCGAACAGGTAGCCCAACAGGATCTCCGCCAGCATCACCAGCACGAACCGCGGCTCACCCCAAGCATAAAAAACCAGACTGCCCGCCAGCAGGACAGTATTCTTCAGTCTGCGCGGCGCCGCAAAGTACAGCAGCAGCACTGCGGGCAAAAAATAGTAAAGAAACGGAAGACTGGAAAAAAGCATAGCTTACTGGATGGCCTCGTCAAAGACCACTTCCGTATCCGTCCAGGCGGCGGCGAGCTTGTCCCGGAAGGTGTCCACCAGCTCCTGATCGCCGTAGAGCGACACCACATAGCCGTCCGTCTTGGCCACCACCAGCTTATCCGGGAAGCCGCACATCCACTGCTTGTCCTGAATGGCATCCCGCAGGGTCTGGGCCAGAGTGTCGGCGTCCTCCGCCTTGGCGGGGTGGAAGGCGCCGCAGGTGAAGGTGTTGGCATTCATCATATGCATCAACGACGCCGCGCCGTCGATGAGGGAGACCTTGTCCTGAGGCAGGGTCAGCAGATATTCCACATTGTCGGCCTTGCTGATATCAAAGGTGCCGGGTGCGCCGTCCACACTGTTATCATAATCGCCGCCCGCCGCCGGAAACTTTTCGGCATCGGTATAGCTGTCCCAGACCTTGGTAAGCAGCTCCAGCGGCGATGCGGGGCCCTGGGCCTCCGGCGTGCCATTTCCCCCGGCGTTATTCTTGTCGTTCTGCTTGCCGCAGGCGGCCAGTGCGAAGAGCATACCGGCGCACAGCGCCAGCGCGATGAGCTTTTTCAAATACTTCATGGTGTTTGTTCTCCTTTTTGTTCAAAAATCGTCCAGCTCCCGCAGGAGCTGTCATAAACCAGAAGGTAGACGCTTTCCCCGGCAGTCATCCTATAGCATTCCCCGGGATGAGCGTCTTCAATCGTCCATTCCAGCGAAAGCCTGCCGCTGCCGAAAAGCTCCGTTCCCTCGGAAGGCTGTGCGTCCCCCGAAAGAAGCTGCAGCGTTCCGGCAGAGACGCGGATCGTGCTCTCCCGCCTCAGCTTCAGCTCCAGCGAAAGGGAAAGCGGCTCCGAAACGCTCCGCCCCAAAAAAGACTGGGTGGCAATGTCATCGGAAACGGGGATCGGCTCCGTGCCGACAGAAACGCCGCGGGAAAACAGCGTCCCATCACCGGGCCAAAGCCGCAGTGTCAGCACCAGCGCCAGACAGGCAGCAGCCGCTGCCGCCCAGCGCGGCCATGGGATGACCTTTTTCCGAGGCGCAGCCAGCCGGGCTTCCTCCAGCAGATCATCGTCCAGCAGGGTCATGGCCTGTGCCAGCTGTTCATGCTTCATGGATCACTCCCTCCTTTTCCAGATGCTGCCGCAGTCGCCTTCTGGTGCGGGACAGGGCGGATTTGACCTTGCTCTGCCCCACGCCCAGTCTTTGGGCAATGGCCTCTACCGGCTCGCAATAAAAATACCGCAGAACAAACATCTGCCGCGCCTCCCCGGTCTCCGTCCGGAGAAAGGCGCTGATGCTGCGGGCAAGCTCCCGGGCCTCCAGGCTCTCCTCCAGTCGTTTGCCGTCGGGGATGCAGCCGTCCAGCTCCTCCAGCGAAAGCACGCCGTCTCCGCCCCGCTTTTCCGCCCGGCGGGCTTTCAGGCGATTCAGCGCCAGATTTCGTGCGATGCGGCCCAAAAAGGGCGGAAGCACCTCCGGCCGGGCCGGCGGAATGGCGTTCCAGGCGGCCAGCCAGGTATCGCTGAGGTTTTCCTCACAGTCCCGGGCGTCCTCCAGCAGATTGGCAGAGATTCGGGCGCAGTAGGGCCCGTATTTTTGCTGTGTTTCAGTGATGGCACGGCCATCCCGGCTCCAGTAGAGCTCCACGATGCTCCGGTCATCCATAGGCGGCTCCTTTCCGCGAACCGTCTTCACCTATAAGAACAACTTTCTGACAGGTACGGTCGCGCCGATGCTCATTTTTTTTGAATTTTTCTTCAGTATATCAAAAAACCATGTTTTCGTCGAGGGAACAACCGCCCGGTCTCTTTTCTGAGAGAGACCGGGCGAAACGCCTGTGCTTTTTGCGAACGGAGCTCCCATCGGGCAGCGGCTCAGACCGTGGTATAGATCTCGCCGTCTACGCACTCAAAGATGGCAGCCTCGGAATAGGTGCAGCCGCCCAGCGCGTCCGTCATTTCAAAGACCATGGCATAAAGGCCGTCGGACAGCGCAGTCTCGGCAAAGGCAGTATCCGCCGTGACGGTGAGCGTCTCCGCCGTGTAAGGCTCCGGATCGTCCTCGCCGCTCAAAGAGGAGAGATACCAGATGGTGGTCAGCTCATCGCCCTCCTGCAGAAGGCGCAGCTCCTTGTCGGCCATGCCGCTCGCATCAATGCCGCGCCGGGCGCCCATGATATACCATTCGCTCTCGGTGAAATCATAGGCCACCTGCAGGTTGTAATCCTCGCCGTTGAGCAGCACCGGCACGGAGTAAATGTTATAATCCTCGCCCTCGAAGCTCAGCTCCATATAGACCAGGCAGCCGTCGATGCTGCCCCACACGCCGCGGAAATTATCGGAAAACACACCGTTTTCCCAGTCTGCGGTCATGTCATTGTCGGTGCCCAGCAGGAGCATCATGTCTGCCTCCTCGTCTACATAATACAAGGAGAAGCCAATGCCTGCCAGAACATCCTTCGCCTCGGGCCCCAGCGTCAGAACAGCGTTGCCCTGCTCCGAAAGGGTCAGCGGCGCGCCGTCCCAGTCCATCCGCTCCACCGTCTGCACCGTGGGCAGCTCGGTCAGCTCCAGGCCGGCTGCATCAGCCACATAGGCCATGCCGTCCTCATCCAGCTGGCCGGTAAGCTCATAGGCATAAAAATATTTGAAGGCTTCGCCTGCGCCAACGCTGATATAGCCGTTGAAATCATCCACATCGCCGTTGTAGGAATAATAGCAGGAAAGTCCCGTGGCCTCCGCCCGGTATTTTCCTCTGACCTGATAGAGGACGCAATCGTCCAGCGCAGAAAGCACTGCAGCGGAGGAATCCAGCATATCGGCGCTCTGCCGGGCCATACTGCCCAGATCTACCATATTGGTATAGCCCTGCTGGCGGGTGTTGCCGCCATAGTTTTCGCTCTTGGCAGCGACGCGGGCAAACTGCGTGAAAAAGCTGGGATCCTGGCAGGCTGCAGCCAGCGCCTCTGTGCCGAAGGCCTCATAGGCCTCCAGCAGCGGGCCGGTCCGGGTCAGATCTACAAGGGAAAGCGTGGCGTTTTCCTCTGTTCCCACCGCCTGGCAGCCTTCATAATAAGTATCGCAGATGATCCTGCCCAGTGCCGCGCCATCCATGGCGGGATCCTCCGCCAGCGCGCCGGCCCAGCCGGTGTAATACCAGCCGTTGGCGGGCTCCGTCTCCTCCGAAGCCACCATATAGCGGGCCAGACCGGAGAACACATGCGCCACATCCACGGTAGCCATCAGGCAGGTGTCAAAGCCGATGAGCTCCAGCGGCGGCTGGGCGGCGTTTTCCGGCCAGACAGAGGAAAAGGCCGCATACATCTCGTCCAGCGTCAGCGAATCCAGATCATAAAGCTCGTCGAAGGCCGCGCCGGAGACAGAGCCGCCGCCGTGGTTCCAGAACAGGACGGCCTTGCGGCTGGCCGGATAGTTTTCATTGGCAAAGGCCAGAAAATCCGCCAGTGTAGAGGCTTCGCCCATGCTGGCAGAGGGCTGCTCATCTACCAGCGTAAGGCCCTGGCTGTCGTAGACCCAGCGCTGAAGCTTCTCCGCATCGATCAGGTCGTTCCACCAGGTGGAGGCGCCGCCGGTCTGGATGACCACGGTAACATGTTCAGGCAGCTCCACCTCCATCAGCTCGGCCAGATCGTCGGTGGCGAAGCCGCCGTCGCCCTCCAGGTCGCTGCCGCACAGATACCAGTAAATAGCCCAGCTCTCATCACCGCCATTGGCAGCGGGCTGGACGGAGTCTCCCTGCCCCGGCGCATCCGGCACATCCGGCACATCCGGCTCCGCATCGCCGCAGGCGGTCAGCGAAAGCAGCAGGCACAGTGCAAGCAAAAGAGAAAGAATTTTTCTGTTCATGTCATATCTCCCATACAAGGCCGGGAAGCGGCGCTCCCCAGCATAGTTCTTCGCCTACCACTGTAGCATACGGCGCACAAAAATACAACTGTTTCTGCGCGGCAAAAGGCGCAAAAATGCCGGGCGCGGCAAGCGCCCGGCACAGGAGCTCCGCCCATCTGCTATGTCAGCGGCAGAGCTGGATCCCTTTTGTCGATTTGATCCACCAGCTGGGCGTTCTCGTCCAGCGCACACTATATCCATGGAAAAGGCTCCTGACCTGCAGCTCCGCATCATCAAAGGGGCGAATGGTGACGGTGTAGACGCTGTTCCGATCCAGACGCAGCGTGCAGTTGCGCCCCGTCCACTTGACGGTTTTTACGCTGCCGTCCTCCTTCTCGTAGGTGACATCATATTTTCCATACATCGCCACCGTCTTATACCGGTTATATTTTTTGATTTTGTCTCGTTACAGGACAAAATCATTCCGGTATCAGGGTATCATTGTTTTTGTCCTTTGTCAAGACATTTTGTCCTGAAATAAGACAAAAATAAAGGAGGAAAGTGCATGGCACGCATTATTGACGGCAATTCCATGAATCTTGTGGGCGCAAAAGTGCGTGAGCTGCGGCGGGCGCGGCGCATGAGCCAGCAGGCCCTCTCGGCGCAGCTGGAGCTGCGCGGGATCTATGTTTGCCGCGGCTCGATCTCCCGTCTGGAGGACGGGCTCCGCACCGTCACCGATATCGAGCTTTTTGCCCTTGCGCAGATCTTTCAGGTGTCCATCGACAGTCTGTTTGAGGATTAAAAAAAGATCCCCTGCCCTGCAGAGGATCTTGACCGGCTCAAAAACCGATGCGCCCGGCTCGTGCCGGGCGCATCCATGCTGCCTGATTGGTGACTCAGCGGGGATTCGAACCCCGGACACCCTGCTTAAAAGGCAGGTGCTCTGCCGACTGAGCTACTGAGTCTTATGGCTGGGCTGGCCGGATTTGAACCAGCGAATGCCAGAGTCAAAGTCTGGTGCCTTACCGCTTGGCGACAGCCCATTATATGCCGCCCTCCGGCGAATAATTTGCGCGCTCCCCCGAAATGAGGGAGCGTCGCAATAAAATGGGGTGGATGAGGGGACTCGAACCCCCGGCCTCCAGAGCCACAATCTGGCGCGCTAACCAACTGCGCCACATCCACCATACATGATGGCGTGCCTGGAGGGACTCGAACCCCCAACCTACTGCTTAGAAGGCAGTTGCTCTATCCTGCTGAGCTACAGGCACATACATATATAAGCTATCGCTGATGAAACTGGAGCAGGTGATGGGAATCGAACCCACGTGTTCAGCTTGGAAGGCTGACATTCTACCATTGAACTACACCTGCGAAGGTCAGACTTTCTTAAATCAGCTTTTCAAGTATAATATGAAAAGAAATGTTTGTCAAGCGGTTTTGCGCAAAAACTGTAAAAACCCGCCTGCTTTTCTCCGGCAGCCGGGCGCGCCTGCCGCGCCTGCCTGCGGGCGCTTCGGCGGGCTTACGGAGCCGCCGCCATGGAAAACGCGCCGGACGGCGGCTCCCGTCCGGCGCGCTGCTCTGCTTTTTGCTTATTTTACCACCACACGGTGGAAGGTCTTTTTGCCCTTCCGCAGGATCAGGTCGCCCTGCTTCAGCTCGTCCAGCGAAAAGACCCGGTCGATGGAGGCCACCTTTTCGTCGCCGGCCAGGATGCCGCCCTGCTGCACCAGACGGCGTCCCTCGCCCTTGGAGGGCGCCAGACCGCACTTCACCAGCAGCTCCAGAATGGCGATGCCTTCGCCGATCTCCTCCGGAGAAAGCGCGGTGGTGGGCATATCGGCGGAAGCGCCGCCGCTGACAAACAGCGCCTTTGCCGCGGCCTCGGCCTTTTGGGCCTCCTCCTCGCCGTGGACCATTCTTGTCAGCTCAAAGGCCAGGATCTCCTTGGCGCGGTTCAGCTGGCTGCCCTCCCAGTGGTCCATTTCATCGATCTGCTCCAGCGGCAGGAAGGTAAGCATCCGGATGCACTTGAGCACATCCGCATCGCCCACATTGCGCCAATACTGGTAAAACTCGAAGGGAGAGGTCTTGTTGGGATCCAGCCAGACGGCGTTACCGGCGGTCTTGCCCATCTTATGGCCCTGAGAGTCGGTGAGCAGCGTGATGGTCATGGCGTGGGCGTCCTTGCCCAGCTTGCGGCGGATCAGCTCGGTGCCGCCCAGCATATTGCTCCACTGATCGTCGCCGCCGAACTGCATATTGCAGCCGTAGTGCTGGAACATGAAGTAGAAGTCGTAGGACTGCATGATCATGTAGTTGAACTCCAGGAAGGAAAGGCCCTTTTCCATCCGCTGCTCATAGCACTTGGCCCGAAGCATATTGTTGACGCTGAAGCAGGCGCCCACCTCCCGCAGAAGCTCCACATAATTGAGCTTCAGCAGCCAGTCGGCGTTGTTGAGCATGATGGCTTTGCCCTCGCCGAACTCGATGAAGCGCTCCATCTGGCGCTTGAAGCAGGCAGCATTGTGCGCAATATCCTCCTTGGTAAGCATCTTGCGCATATCCGTGCGGCCGGAAGGGTCGCCGATCATGGTGGTGCCGCCGCCGATGAGCGCGATGGGCTTATTGCCCGCCATCTGCAGACGCTTCATCAGCGTCAGCGCCATAAAATGCCCGGCGGTCAGGCTGTCTGCCGTGCAGTCAAAGCCGATGTAGAAGGTGGCCTTGCCCGCGTTGATCATGGTTCGGATCTCTTCCTCGTTGGTCACCTGGGCGATGAGCCCGCGGGCGACCAGTTCTTCATAAAGCTGCATTTCTGTTTCTCCTCTTTCATTTTATTTGAAGTTTTTATTTGTTTCCTGTTTCAGCGCTTCCGGCGTCAGCACGGTCACACCGCCGGGCGTCTGTCCGTCCAGCAGCAGGCTGCTGCCCCCGAAGCGGACGGCGGAAAACTGCGCCGTAAAGTCCTCCAGACGGCTGATCTGCGCAAAGCCGGTCCGATCCGTCCGGTAGTGCATGGGGATGATGACCCGGGGGCTGAGCTGCGCTATGACCTGCTTTGCCTGGCGGCTGTCGATGGTATAATAGCCGCCCACCGGGATCAGCAGGCAGTCTGCCCCGGCCAGCGTCCGGGCCTCCTGCTCCGTCAGCAGCCGGCCCAGATCGCCCAGATGGACCACCCGCAGGCCCGGGAACTGAAAGCACCGGACGGTGTTCATGCCCCGCAGCCGGCCGCCCTGATCGTCGTGGGGGACCTCCAGCTCCGTCACCGTGTAGGGCGCCTTCTGCTCCCGCTCCGTGAGCGTCACAGCAGGGAGATAGTTGTGGTCATCGTGCTGATGGCTGCAAAATACCGCCTCCGCCTCCACCCGCAGGGGCGGAAGACCAGGGATCATGCCGTCGTGGTAAGGATCCAGCACCGTGCGGAAGCCCTCCGCTTCCAGACAGAAGCAGGCGTGGCCCAGATAGGTCAGCTTGACTGCGCTCATGGTCTCTCCTCCTGTTGTTTGAAATGAAAAAAGCCCTCCGCCCCAGCTATGGGACAGAGGGCGTCTTGCTGATGCAAACGCGGTACCACCTCTGATTCGCCGCTCCCTTGAAAGCGGCCTCAACCCGTGCCAACACACGGCCGCGCGATAACGGGCGCACCCGGAACGCGCCTACTGGGCAGCTCTGCCGTTCGGGCGTCAGCTCTCCGCGGGGTATTGGGCAGGCCTTCCTCTCCTCTTTCCACCGGCCAGAGGCTCTCTGCGCAGGCTTTGGCTTGCTTACTTTTCCGCATCATCGCTGTGGACTCAGTATATCCAAACTTTTTGCAAATGTCAACCGCTTTTTTCAGTTTTCCAAAAACGGTTTATTCTCCCATCAGCTCCAGCGCCGCCTTGGCCGCCGCCTGCTCCGCCAGCTTTTTGCTGTGGCCGCTGCCCTGGGCGATCACATTGGAATTGATCAGCACTTCCATAACAAATCGCTTATCATGGTCCGGGCCGCTCTCGCTCTTGAGCCGGTAGGAGAGGACCTCCTCGTGGTTCTTTTGGACGATCTCCTGCAGGGTGGTCTTGTAGTCCAGCGTGGCGTGGCTGCGGATGACGCTCTCCGACTTCTGCCGGATGAACGCCAGGATAAAGGCCTCCGCCGCGTCGAAGCCGCCGTCCAGATAGACTGCCGCCAGCACCGCCTCCACGGCGTCTGCCAAAACGGAGGGGCGCTTGCTGCCGCCGCCGGTCTTTTCGCCCCGGCCCAGCAAAAGCCGCTGACCCAGCCCGATCTGGCAGGCAAACTCATACAGCGAGCTTTCACAGACCACCGCCGCCCGCAGCTTGGTCAGCTCGCCCTCCGGCAGGTTTTTATATTCGGAATAAATATACCGGGCGCAGATCAGCCCCAAAACGCTGTCGCCCAGAAATTCCAGCCGCTCATTGCTGCGGACGCCCCTGTCCCGGTTCTCATTGGCGTAGGAGCTGTGGGTCAGGGCATTCTGCAGCAGGGCAGGATTATGAAAGGTGTAATCAAAATGCGGAAACTCAGACATAGCTTCTCCCCTTCTCCGCGGCCCCCTGTCGGGCAGACAGCGCGGCAAATAACAGCAAAAAGGCCCCGCTTGCGCAGGGCGTGCCGAAAACACTTACAGGCGATCGGAAATATAGCCCACGACATCGCCCACAGTCTTGAGGGACTCCAGCGCGGTCTCCTCCACCTCGCCCACATCGAAGGTCTCTTCCACAGCCATCATCAGCTCCATGATATCAATGGAATCCGCATCCAGATCTTCCACAAAGTTGGTGTCCATGGTGATATCATTTTCGCTGATGCTGAACTGTTCGGCCATCAGCTTTCTCAATTTTTCAAATACCATAAAGCAAACCCTCCTTAACATTGGCTTCATTCGTGCAGATTATAGCAGAGCCATTCCCGCTTGTAAAGCCGTTTCAGGGATTTTTTTCTTCTTTTTCCTCCCCGCAGGAAAGCTGCGCGATCTTCTCCTCCACCTGACCGATAAAGCCGCAGTGGGAAAAGAGGATCGTCTGCTCAAAGGCCGCGCAGAAGGCCCGGGCGTCGGAGGAGCCGTGGGCCTTGATCACCGGCTTGGAGATGCCGAACAGCGGCGCGCCGCCCACGGACTTGTAATCCAGCTTGCCGCGGAGCCGCTTCAGTCCGGGCTTCAGCACCAGCGCCGCCAGCTTGGAGAGGCCGTTTGCATAGAAGATCTCCTTCAGCTCCCGCAGCAAAAAGCCCGCCGTGCCCTCCACGGTCTTGAGCAGCACATTGCCGGTAAAGCCGTCGCACACCAGGACCTCGGCGCTGCCGGAGAAGATATCCCGTCCTTCCAGATTGCCCACGAAGCAGATGCGGCCTTCTGCATGGGCCTGCTGCAGCAGACGATAGGTCTCCTGACGCAGGGGGTCGCCCTTGCCCTCCTCGGCGCCGTTGTTCACCAGCGCCACCCGGGGCCGCTCCACGCCCTGCTGGCATTTCATATAAAGATAGCCCATCAGGGCAAACTGCACCAGATATTCCGGCGTGCATTCCGCATTGGCGCCGCAGTCCATCAGGATGGCCTTTCCGCCGTTCTGCTGGGGCACCAGCGTCCCCAGCGCCGCCCGCCGGACGCCCTTGATGCGCTTTGTCACCAGCGTCGCCCCCGTCAGCAGCGCGCCGGTGGAGCCGGCGGAGATCATGGCATCGGCCTGCCCCTCTGCCAGCATCCGAAGGCCCACGCTCATGCTGGAGTCCTTCTTCTGCCGGATGGCTGTGGAGGGCTTGTCCTCCATGGAAATGACCTCCGTGGTAGGAACGATGGTGATATGCCCTGCCCCCCTGCCCTGCAGCAGCGCGGAGAGCCTGGCCTCGTCGCCGGTAAGGAAAATATCGCAGCCGTAGCGCTCCGCTGCCAGAACAGCGCCCTCCACCGGCGCCTGCGGTGCGTTGTCGCCGCCCATGGCGTCTAAAATGATCTTCATGCCTGTCTCCCCTCCTCGATCTGCGGACGCAGCGTCTCCAGCGTCTCCAGCGCGCGGGCAGAGACGGCGGCATAGCGCTCCTGTTTGCCGCGGATGCGCACCTCCAGCGGCGTGATGATGCCAAAATTGATGTTCATGGGGTCAAAGCGCTGCTCTGGGTTTTCGCTGATGTGCAGCGAAAGCGCACCCATGGCCGTTTCCCGGGGAAAGGTCACGGGAGCCAGCCCCTGCAGCTGCCGGGCCAGATTCAGCCCGCAGCAAAGGCCCGAGGCCGTGCTCTCGATATAGCCCTCCACGCCGGTGATCTGTCCGGCGAAGAAAAGCTCCTCCCGGCCGATGACCCGGTAATAGCGGTCCAGCCGCCCGGGAGAACGGAGAAAGCTGTTGCGGTGCATGGAGCCGTAGCGGAAATATTCCGCCCGGCGCAGGGCGGGGATCATGCCGAAGACCCGCTTCTGCTCCGGATGCATCAGGTGGGTTTGGAAGCCCACGATATTAAAGGCCGTTTTTTCCGCGTTGTCCGCCCGCAGCTGCACCACCGCATAGGGCCGCGCCCCGGTGCGGGGATCCTTCAGGCCCACAGGCTTCATGGGGCCGTAGCGCAGAGTGTCCTCCCCCCGGCGGGCCATGACCTCCACCGGCATGCAGCCTTCAAAAACAGCCTTGTCCTCAAAGCCGTGGACGGGGGCCTCTCTGGCCGTCTTCAGCTGCTCCACAAAGGCCAGATATTCCTCCCGGTCCAGCGGGCAGTTGATGTAGTCCGCCGTTCCCTTATCGTAGCGGGAGGCAAAATAGGCGTGGTCCATGTCGATGCTGTCGAAGCTGACGATGGGGGCCGCCGCGTCGTAAAAATGCAGCGGCTCGCCGCCGAACAGGGCGTCGATGCTTTCTGCCAGGCGGCCGTCGGTAAGGGGGCCGGTGGCAATGATGCAAGGGCCAGTGGGAATTTCATCCACCCGGCCCGGCAGAACGGTGATGTTGGGATGGCTGCGGATCTTCCGGGTGATATAGGCGGAAAAGGCCTCCCGGTCCACCGCCAGTGCGCCGCCAGCGGGAACACGCGTAGCATCCGCCGCCTCCAGGATCAGGCTGCCGCAGCGGCGCAGCTCCTCCTTGAGCAGCCCCGGCGCAGTAGAAAGGCCCGCGCCCCGAAGGGAATTGGAGCACACCAGCTCCGCAAAGTCCGCCGAATGATGGGCGGGGGTCTGTTCCTGGGGCTTCATTTCCCGGAGCGTCACCGAAACGCCCCGGCAGGCCAGCTGCCAAGCGGCTTCACAGCCCGCCAGGCCCGCGCCTACGACAATGGCCCCGCTCATTCTGCCGCCTCCGTTTTCTTCTTCCGGGCGGTCCGCTTGGCGGGCGCTTCGCCCTCCGCCGTCTTCTTTACCGCAGTTTTTTTCGCCGCAGTTTTCTTTGCTGCGGGCTTTTTGGCCGCCGTCTTCTTCGCAGCCGGTTTTTTTGCCGCAGCTCCCGAGGTCTTGGCCGGTGCTTCGGCGGGCTCTGCCTTTTTGCGGGAGCGGGTCTTCTTCGGCTCCTCCCCCTCCGCGGCCTTTTTGCGGGTGGCCATAGGCTCCGACCAGCCACAGCCCGGCTTGTGGCAGAGATAGCGCTTATCGTCCTTGGTATAATGCTTGAACACCGTTCCGCCGCACTGGGGGCAGACCTTCTTGGTGGGGGAATCCCAGGTCATGAAATCGCAGCGGGCGCTTTCGTCGGCGGCGTTGAGCCGCTCACAGCAGTAATAGGTGTACTGCTTGCCGGTCTTTTTGCTGACGCCGGTGCGCTTCATGAGCCGCCCGCCGCACTTGGGGCAGCGGCCCGGCATCTCCACCACCAGGGGCT
>USML01000027.1 GCA_900555855.1 uncultured Eubacteriales bacterium
CAGGCGCAGGTTCCGCCGGGGCGGGGGCGGCCTTCTTCGGCCGGTGCATGACCCTGCCCGTCAGCAGGATCACCAGCATCAGCGCCACGATGCCCAAAAAGACCACGGCATAGCCCAGAAGCGCGGCGATGGCGGCGTTGCCCGGGCTGATATTCACCAGATCTGTCATGGCTTACACCTCCGTGATGGTATAGCGCACCACCTGCTCCTCCCGGGCCTTCCGCTTTTCAAAGAAGGTCTCGGCCACCTGGGGGAAGGCGGCATAGCTGAGCACATCCTCGTCGCAACGGGCCAGATCGCCGATCTCCGCCCGATACTTTTCAAAGGCAGGCTCCAGCAGGTCGGCATAGCGGCAGGTGATGGGCTGCTCGTCGCCCAGGACCTTCTTCTGCAGCGCCGGATCGATCTGGCCGGGGGCCCTGCCGTATTCGCCCTTCAGATAGGCCTTGATCTCCTTGGAGACGATCTTGTAGCGCTCGCCGGCCAGAACATTGTTGGCCGCCTGAACGCCCACCATCTGGGAGGAAGGCGTCACCAGCGGGGGATAGCCCAGATCCTTCCGCACCCGGGGGACCTCCTCCAGCACATTCTGGAACTGATCCAGCCGGTTCTGCGCCTTCAGCTGAGCCACCAGATTGCTGAGCATTCCGCCGGGGACCTGATAGGTCAGCGCGTCCGGATCGGTGCCCATGACGATGGGGTTCAAAACGCCGTCGGCAATGGCCTTGGCCCGGATATTCTTGAAATGGTCGTTGATCTCCTTGAGGGCTTCGGTGTTCAGGCCGGTCTCATAGCCCATCTCGCCCAGCACATAGCTCATGGTCTCCGTGGGCGGCTGGGAGGTGCCGCCGGAAAAGCTGGCGATGGCACAGTCTAAAACATCCGCGCCCGCCTCCGCCGCCTTGAGCAGGGTCATGGGGCCGGTGCCGGTGGTGCAGTGGGTATGGACCACCACGGGGACGGAAAGACTTTTCTTCAGGGCGGAGACCAGCTCAAAGGCCGCCTGCGGGCTCATGATGCCCGCCATGTCCTTGATGCAGACGGACTGACAGCCCATCTTCTCCAGCTGCCGGCCCAGCTCCACGAACATCTCCAGATTGTGGATGGGGCTGGTGGTATAGCAGAGGGTCCCGGACACATGCGCGCCGCACTTCAGGCCCTCATCCACTGCCACCTCAATATTGCGCAGGTCGTTCAGGGCGTCGAAGATGCGGATGATGTCGATGCCGTTTTCCACGCTCTTGCGCACGAAAGCCCGGACGATATCGTCGGGATAATGCTTATAGCCCAGCAGGTTCTGGCCCCGCAGCAGCATCTGCAGCTTGGTATTCTTCACATGGCTGCGGATGGTGCGCAGCCGCTCCCAGGGATCCTCGTCCAGATAGCGCAGGCAGCTGTCAAAGGTAGCGCCGCCCCAGCACTCCAGCGAGTAATATCCGGCCTGATCCATCTTTTCCAGGATGGGCAGAAAATCAGCCGTGGGCATCCGGGTCGCCATCAGCGATTGCTGCGCATCCCGCAGGACGGTTTCCGTAATTTGGATCTTCATAATGTCCCTTCCTTCTTCTTATCTTGCTCAAAGACCCGGAAAAGCCAGCTTTTCCCGATCTTGGTAAAAGAATACCAGAAAGTCAACAAAAATTCAATTCTGTTTTGCGGAAAAATTGATACTTTTGCCATACTTTTCTGTTTTCAGTATTTTTGCAGTTTTTGTTTTGCTTTTTTCCTTTTCTGTGGTATAGTAAAGTGATTGATGATCTGTTTTTCCGGGCGATCCGGGCGGTTTTATCGTGATTTTACCCAAAGGAGATCCTTTGTTTTTATGAAAAAAGATGTTATCATTTCCATCAAGGGTCTGCAGCAGAACGAGGAAGACGCTGCCGATCCCGTCACGCTGGTGACGGCCGGGCGGTATTACCGCAAAAACGGCAGCTACTATATCAGCTATGAGGAGACCGAGCTCACCGGTCTGGCCGGCACCCGCACCACCCTTCGCGTGGCGCCGGCCAGCGTCCGGGTGATCCGCACGGGGCTTTATCCCTCCCAGCTGGTCTTTGAAAAGGGCAAGCGCCACCTCTCCCTCTACCATACCGACTACGGCGACCTTTCCGTGGTGGTCTCCACCCACAGCATCCAGAACACCCTCACCGACGACGGCGGTGCGCTGGATGTGAAATACGCCATCGAGGTGGGCAGCAGCCCCCTGGGCGTCAACCATCTTAGTCTGAACATCAAAAACGCTGAAGAAGGAGCGATTTTCCAATGAATCCTATCCAGACCGCCATCCGGCAGGCCTCTGAGCTGCTGAAGAACGCCTATCTTTCCGCCGCAGCCGCAGGCGACCTGCCCCAGGCCCAGCTTTCCGAGCCCCAGATCGAGATCCCCCGGGATCTGCGCAACGGCGACTACGCCAGCAGCTTTGCCATGCAAAACGCCAAGGCCCTGCATCTCCCGCCCCGGAAGATCGCGGAGGCCCTCACCGCCCATGCCCGGCTGGAGGGCACCTGCTTCTCCGCGCTGGAGATCGCCGGCCCCGGCTTCCTCAATCTCCGTCTGGCCCACAGCTGGTTTGAATCTGTTCTGGAGGGCATCGTCCGGGAGGGCGCAGACTATGGCTGCACCCCGGCGGACAGGCCGGAGAAGATCATGGTGGAGTTCGTCTCGGCCAACCCCACCGGCCCCATGCACATGGGCAACGCCCGGGGCGGCGTTTTGGGCGACTGTCTGGCGGAGGTGCTCCACCGGGCCGGCAACGATGTGACCCGGGAGTTTTATGTGAACGACGCCGGCAATCAGATCGATAAATTCGCCCTCTCGCTGGACGCCCGCTACCGTCAGCTGATCCTGGGCGAAGACGCCGTCCCCTTCCCGGAGGACGGCTACCACGGCAGCGATATCAAGGCGCTGGCCAAGCTCTTTTATGAGGAGCATGGCGACAGCTGGCTTCAGAAGGACGACGCGGAGCGCCGGCAGGCGCTGGCCAGGTTCGGTCTGGAGCACAATATCCCCGCCATGAAGGCGGATCTGGAGCGCTATCTGATCCATTACGATGTGTGGTTTTTTGAGAGCACCCTCCATGAAAGCGGCTTTGTGGCCGACACCGTCCAGAAGCTTACCGACGGCGGCTGGACCTATGAAAAGGAGGGAGCGCTGTGGCTGCGCACCTCCGCCCTGCTCCGCAATCTGTATCAGGCCGAGGGCAAGACCGATGAGGAGATCGAAAAGCTGGAGCTGAAGGACGATGTCCTTCGCCGGGCCAACGGCTTCTACACCTACTTTGCCGCCGACATCGCCTACCACCGGAACAAATTCGAGGTCCGTGGCTTTGACCGGGTCATTAACATCTGGGGCGCGGATCACCACGGCCATGTGGCCCGGCTGAAATGCGCGCTGGACGCGCTGGGGCTGGACGGCAGCCACCGGCTGGAGATCGTCCTGATGCAGCTGGTGCAGCTGGTGCGCGACGGTCAGCCCGTCCGCATGAGCAAGCGCACCGGCAACGCCATCGCCCTCCACGATCTGCTGGATGAGGTCAGCGTAGACGCCGCACGCTTCTTCTTCAATTCCCGCTCCGCCGCCTCGCCCATCGAGTTTGACCTGGGTCTGGCCGTGCGGCAGGACAGCGACAACCCCGTCTATTATGTCCAGTATGCCCACGCCCGCATCAAGAGCATTCTGAAGGCGCTGGCGCAGGACGGCATCTCCACGGAGATCTCCTCCGCCGACCTGACGCTGCTCACCGAGCCTGCCGAGCTGGAGCTGATCCGGGAGCTTTCCCACCTGCCGGAGGAGATCCGTCTGGCGGCTGTCCAGCGGGATCCCTCCCGTCTGAACCGCTATGCCACGCAGGTGGCCGCCGCCTTCCACAAGTTTTATACGGAATGCCGCATCCGCGATGCGGCGCCCGCCCTGCGGGACGCCCGCATCCTGCTCTGCAGCTGCACCGCTGCCGTCATCGAAAACACCCTCTCCGCCTTCGGTGTTTCCGCGCCGGATCATATGTAAAAATGCGTCTGCCGGGCGGGCTTCGCCCGGCATTTTTCATTGCTGAAAAGGAGCTTTTATGAAACGCAAGCTGATTTCTCTTTTGCTGGCCGCGGTGCTTTGCCTTGGCCTTGCCCTCCCCGTTCGGGCCGCCGAAGCGCTAACGCCGGAGACGCAGCAGGAGATCCTGCTGGAGGTCTCGGATTTCATTCGGGAAAACTGCCTGACCAGCAGCCTGGAGGACGATCCGCTGGGCCGGGTCTTTCCCTCCTGGCAGAAGGAGGGCGCACTGCTGCAGGCCCTGCAGAAGGACGCCGGGCTTTATGAACGGCTCATGCGCAAAATGCTCTCCGGCTACGACAGCCACACCCTCTATTCCCCCGCCGGGACCTATACCCTCTCCTTTCCCAAGAGCAATGCCGGTTATGCCGGCATTGGCGTGACCATCACTCAGCAGGGCCGGCAGGCGGCGGTGGCAGATGTTTCGCTGGAGGGCAGCGCCTTTGAAGCCGGTATTCTGGCCGGCGACCTGCTGCTCCGGGTCAACGGCGAGAGCCTGAAGGGCCTCCCGCTGTCCGGCATTTCCGCCCGGCTTCGGGGTGAGGCGGGGACGCAGGTGGAGCTGACCGTCCTGCGTGACGGACAGGAGCGCACCTTCACTCTCACCCGGCGGCAGCTGGAAACGCCAAATTACACCGGTCGGGCGCTGGAGGAGCATATTTATTTCATGAAATGGGATCGGTTTTCCGATGAAGACGGCAGCTACGCCCGCTTCCGGCAGGATCTTTCCGCCCTGACGGCAGAGGACTGCCTGATCCTGGATCTGCGGGATAATCCCGGCGGCGATCTGGATCTGGCCTGCTCCATGGTCTCCGACCTGCTGCCGGAGCGGGTGACCTTCTTCTCCTTCTCTCAGCGCATCGCAGAAGAAAGCCAGCCCACGGTGAAGTATTACACCTCCGATGGCGAGGGCAAGGCCCTGCGGCAGATCATTCTTCTGGTCAACGGCGCCTCCGCCTCCGCCTCCGAGGTGCTGACGGCCAGTCTGCGGGACAGCGGCTATGCCACCGTAGTAGGCGAGACCACCTACGGCAAGGCCCGGGCCCAATACCATGTTGTGCTGCCCGATGATTCTGCCGCCGTGGTCACCGGCATGGCCCTGCTTTCCCTGCGGGACGGGGACTATGAGGGCGTGGGGCTGGCGCCCGATGTGCCTGTGACCCAGACCGCCCTCTCCGGCTCCGCCGCCTATGTGCCCGAAACGGTGGCCCTTGCCCCCGGCAGCTGCTCCGACAACGGCACGGCCCTGAACCGGGCGCTGGTCTCGCTGGGCTATCTCAGCGCGCTTCCCGAAAAGCCCTACCGGCTGGGAGAGGAGACGCTGGAAGCGCTGGCCCGGCTGAAGGCCGTCTGTGGGCTTTCCGACCCGGCCCCCGGCGCGGGCCTGCCCACCCTGCGGCTGGTAAATCTGCTGCTCTCCCGGCAGAAGCAGGGGACCTACCTGCGGGACGATCCTCTGCTGACGGCCATGGAGCTTTGCCGTCAGGCCCTGGCCCAGCCCGCCCTCTCCCCCGCCGCATGATCCAAAAAGGACAAAAAGAAGCCCTCCGCCGAAGCGGAGGGCTTTTGCTGTGCGGGTTACTTTACAGTGACAAAATTGGGCGTGTATTCGGTGGTTGTTTTCCACTCAACGCTAAGTTCTGCACCGTTCAGGGTGTTGTCGGAAACCTTGAAGGTTGCGCCATTCGCCATTGTGATCTGACTGGGATTGAAGAAAGTCAACAGGGCATTCGCACCGGTGACCTCGTTGCCGCTGACTACAACATTGCCAAGCGTACCCGCAGGACTATTCGCGTCCGCTCCTTTAAGCGTGGAGAACATGATGGCGTCGTTCTTCGGCTTGCTCGCATCGTTAGCAGAATTGGTCAGGCTCATATCAAACTTGTTGTCGGTGATGGTCACATTCGCACCGAAAACAGCCTGCTCAACGACCTTGATCGGGCGGGAAGCCTTGAAGGTGCAGTTCTTGACGGTCACATCGCAGGTGCGGATATTGCAGAACCACAGCGGGTTAGAATCATTGGCAGACACCTTGTTCTCATAAGCGTTGAAGGTGCAGCCATCCAGCGTGAGACTGTTTGTATTAAAGCCACCATTCTGAATCCAAATACCGTTGAAGGTACTGTGATCGAACAGAACGCTCTTTACAGTGCGATTGTAGACTGCACCACCAAGATTTCTGCCGTCAGACCAGCCGGTGGACATACGGAAATAGCCGTTCACAGTGAAGTCCTTCGTGAACACAACATTGGAAGCATCTGGAATGCTGAAGGTGATAGCGTGTGAATCACTCTGATTCAGTCCGCCTTCCGGGTTATCCTTTACGGAGCCACTGATGTACAGGGTAATACCAGCCTTATTGGAGCTGTAAATGGTATCTGTATCTCTGACCATATAGACTTTGCGTCCATCTTCAAGAATCTCGCCCACATTGTGGTCGGTATTTCTATCCCAAGTCCACATATCACAGATGTCCTTATTTCCGATGGTAACATCACCGTCTGCAAGGGAAACATCACCGATGTTCAGATATACTACCTTAACATCCTCGGGAATCTCGGTCAAAGCATTGAACTCAGCGAGAGTATAATGTGCTGTACCGGCATCCTTATCATACTGGTTGTCGTGGCTGTCATATTCAACAGTGTCCTGCGTAGCAAAGACAGTAATGCCGATGCCGTTAATGGACAGACCCTGATATTCGTTGCCGGCAGTTTCCTTCATATGGCCCTTGATGGTGAACTCTTTGTTTGCACCAACAGCCAAGCTGGTAAATGTATTGTCCAGCGTAATGCCGTCGATTGTCCAATCAATAGCATCATTCAACTTGGCATCACCGTTAATACCGGTGATTTCAATGGTGTACTTCAGCGCCAGCTTGCCCATGTTGATAACACGGAGCTTCGGCAGCTCGTATGTACAACCCGGCTCCCAAAGAACCTTCTCATCAGTCGGTGCGTTGGCAGCTTTCTTGAACTCTAAGGTTTCTCCTTTTGCAGATGCCCAACTGCCGTCCGGCTTCTGCATTTGAAGATCCACTTTCAGATTACCCGCCACGATCTTGTTGACCCCCGTGGTCGCCGTATCGGTGAACCACGCGAAGGTAGACCCGGCCAGCATTGCGAAGCAGAGGAGCAGCGAGGTAAAGCTCAACAGCAGCGCGCTTTTTTTGCTTTTCAGTTTCATGCGTTTTTCTCCTTTATCTGTTTATTTTTTTATGTCATCGGCAAAGCCGGTCACATCCGCGCAGCCCGCTTTTCTGCGCTCGTTCCGTGGGAGCGCAGAAAAGGCCATGGCCTTTTCCAAATAATCACTTATTCGCGGGATTATTTTATACCTGCCGCGAGGAAATTGCAACCGTTTTTGCAAAGAAAGAACGCTTTTCCCTGCATCTGTCGATCATTTGGTAAAATAGTCCCGGATCTCCCGGAGCTTTTCCGGGATCTGGATGAACTGCGGGCACTGGGCGGCGCAAAGACCGCAGGAGACGCATTTTTCCACATCCTTATCCAGCCCATCAAAAAGATAATCCTTCCTTGCCGCTTCATAAAGCCCCCAGACCCGCGCCCGGTTATAGGCCTTAAAATGCTGCTGGGGCCGGATCCCCTGGGGACAGACATTGCAGTAGGCGCAGCCGCTGCAGTAAAGCTCGGAGAGCTGGCGCAGACGGTCATTGGTGGTCTGGTAGCGCGCCCGCTCCTCCGGCGTCACGGAGAGGGCCCGCTCCACGATGGCCACATTCTGCTCCACCATCTCCACGCTCTCCATACCGGAAAGGGCCAGGCTGACGGCGTCGAAGCCCAGCACGAAGCGCAGCGCCAGCTCCTGGGGCGTCTTGGCCGGGGTGTCGTAAAGCTCCAGAAACTGCTGTCCGCCGGATGTGATCATGCCGCCTGCCACCGGCCCCATGACCATCACGCCCATACCGCGCTCCGCCAGCGTCTGCATGGCGGCTTCGTTGCTCTGGTCGATCAGGTTATACTGACAGAGGACGGTATCGAAAATGCCGCTGTCGGCGATGTCTGTCATCACCCGGGGCGCATCGTGGAAGGAGAAGCTGATGTGCCGGATCAGGCCCTCCTCCCGGGCCTTCTGCATATCCCGATCCATCTGAACAGCCCTGGCGTGATCCCACTTTTTGGCGTTGAGGGCGTGCATGTGATAAAAATCCAGATAGTCTGTATCCATCAGCCGCAGCGAAAGCTCCAGCTTCCGGCGGAAATCCCCCGGCTGCTGCACCTCGTCCGGCGGCAGCTTGGAGGAAAAATAGACCTTGTCCCGCACATCGTGGAGGGCCTTGCCCACGATGCGCTGGTTATCCCGGTTGGTATAGCCCCAGGCGGTGTCGAAAAAATTGATGCCCAGCGCATAGGCCCGGCGAAGGATGGGGATACACCGGTCGTCATCGCAGCGGCACTTCTTTCCCTCGCCCACAGCGGGCAGACGCATACAGCCAAAGCCCAGGCGGGAGACCATGGGGCCGTTTTTGCCGAATCGTTTGTACTGCATCAGGATCCCTCTCTTTTCTTTTATGAGTAATCATGCAGCTGCATCATAGCACATTTTCCGAAAAAAAGATACCCAAAAAGCGCCGGCTGTGGTAAAATATTTTCTGCGGGAGCGCGGCGCCGCAGAAGGGCGTTCTTTCAGGCTCCCGCGGAGGGATTATGGAATTATTTCAGCAGCATTATACCGAGGAGCAGCTCCGGGCCGTCCCAACGCTGACGCTGGCCCATATCGGCGACGGCGTTTATGAGCTTTTGGCCCGCACCGCCGTGGTGGACAAGGGGGTCTGCCGGGTGGAGGATGCCCACAGGAGCACCGTGGCGCTGGTCTCCGCCCCGGCTCAGGCCAAGGCCATGGAGCAGCTGCTGCCGCTTCTGACGCCCTGGGAGACCGCCGTCTTCCGCCACGGGCGCAACGCCCACTTCCACAGCGTCCCCAAGCACTGCACCCTGCGGGAATATGCCTATGCCACCGGGCTGGAGGCCCTTCTGGGGGCCCTCTACCTCACCGGCCAGCAGCAGCGCATCGCCCTGCTGTGGCAGGAAATTCTGGGGGCGCTGGCATGAAGGGACGGCTGGACAGGATCGTCAGCGCCTGCTGCCTGCTCTCCCGCACAGAAGCCCAGGCTGCGCTGAAGGCGGGCCGGGTGACGGTGGACGGCGCCGCCGTCCGGCAAGGCGCCCTGAAGGCGGATACGGAAGCCCAGCGCATTTTGCTGGACGGCCAGCCTGTGGAGGGCGACGGCTATGTTTATCTGATGCTTTATAAGCCGGTGGGGGTCCTCTCCGCCACGGAGGACCGAAAGGGCGCTCTCACGGCGCTGGATCTGCTGCCAGAGCGCTACCGCAAGGCGGGGCCCGGCGTTGTGGGGCGGCTGGATAAGGATGCGGAGGGGCTTTTGTTTCTCACCTCCAACGGCCCGCTGAACCACCGGCTCACCTCTCCCCGCCATCACGCGGATAAGGTCTATCTGGTGACGCTGGACGCGCCGGCCGACGCCGGCGACGAGGCGGCCTTTGCCGCGCCCATGGATCTGGGAGATTTTACCACGCAGCCCGCCCTTCTGGAGCGCATGGGCGACGGGCGCACCTGCCGGGTGACCCTGCGGGAGGGGAAATTCCACCAGATCAAGCGGATGTTTGCCCATCAGGGCAAGACCGTCCTGACCCTGAAGCGGCTGTCCATCGGGCCTTTGCAGCTGGACGAAAGCCTTGCTCCCGGGAGCTGGAGGCCACTGAATTCCGACGAACTTCGGCAAATTTTGGCCCTCGCAGACAGTTTGTAGGAAAAATAGATGTAAATTCCAAAAATAATTGTTGAAAAAAGCAATCGGTTGCGTTAAAATAAACATAAAGCGCGATTTGAATTTAGGAATAATAAATAAAGGGTAAAGGTGATCCAAATGGCAGCCAGACTGTTCCAAAGCATCCTGCTGGAAATCAAAAACAAGGTCCCGTTCATCCTGGGTATCGTGGACAACGCCGGCAACATCGTCTCCTGCACAGAGCTTCGCTTTATCGGCGAAAATGTGGAAGCCGCGGAGGACTTCTTCTCCTCCGGCAGCGAGGAGGGTGAGTTCGGCGGCTATTCCTTCCGTCGGCTGGACGGCTATGACAACGGCGCGGAATACGCGGTCTTTGCCGGTGAGAGCGGCCAGAGTGCGGCCATCGCCTGCAACATCACCGCCATCGCCATCAACAACAGCAAATCGCTTTACGACGAAAAGCACGACAAGGCGACCTTTATTAAAAAGATCATTCTGGACAACATCCTGCCCGGCGACATCTATATCAAATCCCGCGAGATGCAGTTTCAGAACGAAGCCAAGCGGGTGGCCTACCTGATCCACATGGATCAGAAGCAGGATGTGGCCGTCATGGATCTGCTGCAGAAGCTTTTCCCCGACCGGCAGCGCGACTTTGCCCTCACCATCAACGAGAACGAGGTGGTGCTGGTGAAGGAGCTGAAGAGCAACGATTCCAAGGAGATCACCAAATACGGCCGGCAGATCGACGCCGGCGTCACCGAGCTGGGCGTGGCCCATGTGATCGGCATCGGCTCCGTAGCCACCCAGCTGAAGGACATCGCCCGTTCCTTCAAGGAGGCTCAGGTGGCCGTGGAGATCGGCAAGGTCTTCGACGACAGCATCACCATGATGAGCTATGAGAATCTGGGCATCGGCCGCCTGATCTACCAGCTGCCCACCACCCTCTGCGAGATGTTCCTCTCCGAGGTGTTCAAGAAGGGCTCTGTGGAATCGCTGGACGAAGAGACCCTCTTCACCATCCAGAAATTCTTTGAAAACAATCTGAATGTTTCCGAGACCTCCCGGAAGCTGTTTGTCCACCGCAACACGCTGGTCTACCGTCTGGAAAAGATCAAAAAGCTCACCGGACTGGACCTGCGGGAGTTTGACAATGCCATCGTTCTGAAGGTGGCGCTGATGGTCAAGCAGTATCTCCGCTCCCGCGAGACCGCCAACTGATCCCGCCCGCCGCACCCGGCGTTTGCTTTGGCACAGGGTTACCCCTGTGCCAAACGCTGTATTTGCGCGGAGATCGTCATTTGTAACCAATTTGTAAACATTTCGTCATCAGCTGACAAAGGAGAACACTATGGTCAAGCTGCAGGATGTATTCAAAACCTACGACAACGGAACCAAAGCGCTGCGGGGCGTCTCGCTGACCATTCAGGACGGAGAGTTCGTTTTTATCGTCGGCCCCTCCGGCAGCGGCAAATCCACCATCATCAAAATGCTCACCGCCGAGCTCCGCCCCACCTCCGGCAAGGTCCAGGTGGGCGACTATGATATCGGAAGCATCCGTCAGCGGGACATCCCCTACCTGCGCCGCACCATCGGCGTGGTCTTTCAGGATTTCCGCCTGATCGAAAATAAGACCGTCTATGAAAATGTGGCCTTCGTCATGCGGGCTGTGGGCGCGCCCCAGAGCTCCATCAAAAAACGGGTCACCTATGTGCTGGATCTGGTGGGCATCCTGCACAAGGCCCGCCGCCTGCCCTCAGAGCTTTCCGGCGGCGAGCAGCAGCGGGTGGCCGTGGCCCGGGCGCTGGTGAACAACCCCAGCGTCATCGTGGCCGACGAGCCCACGGGCAATCTGGATCCCGCCCGTTCGCTGGAGCTGATGATGCTCTTTGAGAAAATTAACAGCATGGGCACCACCGTTGTAGTTGTGACCCATGCCCGGGAGATCGTGGACCAGTTTGCCAAGCGTGTAGTCGCCATCGACGGCGGCACGGTCATCTCCGACCAGACCGGCGGCTATTATGTTCGTCCCGATGTGACCCGGCTGACAGAGGAAGCCCTACAGCAGGCTGCTCCGGCCCATCGGCGGACACCGGCAGCGCCCAGGGCCACCTCTCCCACAGCCCAGACAGCGAAGACGGTTCCAGACGCTGAGCAGCAGTCCCCTCCGCCGGAGGGCGGCGAGCCGGAGCTGCAGGAGCTTTTGGACGAGCTGGAGCTGCTGCCTCAGCTGCGCATGAGGTCTGACCGGCAGGAGGTGCGCAAATGAGCAAAAAAAGCCTGAAACGGAGGACGCGGAAGGCCGGCTTCGGCTATTTCATGCGGGAGGGCCTTTCCAGCATTTTTGTCCATGGCTTCACCAGCTTTGCCGCCGTTACCGTCATCGGCGCCTGCCTGATGATCACCGGGATCTTCAGCCTTCTGGCCTATAACATTGACCTGCAGATCCAGCAGCTCTCCGGCGAGAGCGAGATCGTGGTCTACATCGACGATTCCGTCTCCCGGGAAGACGCCATTGCCATGGGCGCGAAGATCCGCGCCATGGATAATATCAAAGAAGCGGTGTTCGTCTCCAAGGAGGCCCTGTTCGACGCCTATCTGGAAAAGCTGGGGGACGAGGCCTATGTGATGGAGGATCTGCGGGAGGACAACCCCCTGCGGGACAGCTATCAAATCAACATGAAGGATGTTTCCCTGCACCGGGAGACGGTGGAAGCGCTGGAAAAGCTTCAGGGCATCGCTTCCAGCAGCTCCAATCAGGAGGTCTCCGAGCGGCTGATCCAGCTGCGCCGGGTCACCAACATGATCTCCTATACGCTCATCGCCCTGCTGGGCGCGGTCAGCGTCTTTATCATCGCCAACACCGTCAAGCTGGCCATGCTGGCCCGACGGGAGGAGATCGCCATTATGAAGATGGTGGGCGCGACCAACCATTTTATCCGCGCGCCCTTTGTGGTAGAGGGCATCACGCTGGGACTCTGCGGCGCGCTGCTGGCCTTTTTCGTGCAGTGGGGTGTCTATCAGTATGTTACGGGACAGCTGGTCAAGGGAACGGCGATCCTCACCATGGTGCCCTTCACCCAGGTCTGGCAGCCCACGCTTAGCGTGATGCTGCTGGCGGGGCTGGTGCTGGGCGTGGGCGGCAGCGTCCTGACCATTCGGAAATTCCTGCGGGTGTGAGGAGCTTATGAAGAAAAACCATACGACCCAGCCCCGGCGCACCGCCGGGCAGAAGATCATCACCGCCGTTGCGCTGGTGATGGCAATTTTGATGATCGCGGGCTTTCTGGCCTCGGCGCTGAATATCTTTGCCGTTACCAAGGCCCAGGTGGACGCCCTGAAAAACAAAGTGGCAGAAGCAGGAAAGCGCAAAAATGAGCTGAAAACCCAGCTCTCCGGCCTGACGAACGATCTTTCTGCCCTGCAGAAGCAGATCTCCCTGCTGGACAGCCAGATCGAGGCTCAGCAGGACGAGATCGACGCCCAGGAGGAGCTTTTGGGGGAGCTGACGCAGATGATCGCCGACAAGACCATCGAGCTGGAAGAAAGCGAGCGGCAGCAGGCGGAGCAATATGCCCAGCTGCGCAGCCGGCTGCGCTATATGGTGGAGCATGGTACCACCAGCAGCCTGAGCATCCTGCTTTCCTCCGACAGCTTTTCCGATTTTCTCAACCGGTATGAGATCATCCGCCAGATCTCCCTGCGGGACGAGAACCTTTTTGAACAGCTCAAGGCCATTCGGGATAAGGTCCTGACGGAAAAGCAGGAGCTGGAGGACACCAAAAAGGAGGCCGAGGACACCAAGCTCCAAATGGAGGCCAACAAGGCGGAGCTGGAGGCCCAGATGGAGGCCAAGCGCAAGCAGATGGACAGCATCCAGCTGGCACAGAAAAATGTCAAGGACGCCTATGCTGCCATGATCGAAACGGAAGACGAGCTGATGGCGCAATATAAAAAGGCGGCGGCAGAATATGCGGCTCAGAGCACCTATGTGGGCGGCACCTTTATGTGGCCGCTGCCGGCAGGCAACAATGTGGTCACCTGCAAATACGGTATGCGCACCCATCCCATCACCGGTAAGCGCAAGCTGCACACCGGCGTAGACCTGCGAGCCTCCACCGGCACCAAGGTCTATGCTGCCAATAAGGGCACCGTCACCACCTCCGGCTACAGCTCCGCCTGGGGCAACTATATCATTATCAGCCACGGCGGCGGCATCACCACCCTATATGCTCACATGAGCAAGCGTTCTGTCTCCAAGGATGATAAGGTCAAGCAGGGCGACATCATCGGCTATTCCGGCAACACCGGCTACAGCACCGCCCCCCACCTGCATTTCGAGATCAGCAAAAACGGCTCCACCTATAACCCGCTGAACGAGTTCAAGGATTTTAAGGTGACCTATAAATAATTCCCCAAAGGAGCACGACCCATGAAAAAACATTCTGTCAGCATCCTGACGGCGGTGATGCTCATGCTTCTGGCTGCGGCCACCGCCTTCAATATCACCTTTTTCTCGGCGGCGGATTACTACAACGCCCGCCTGGAAAATCTGGAGGAGCAGGAGGCCCGCTACAGCAAGCTGAAAAGCGTGGCGGACATCGTGGAAAAGTACTTTGTGGCGGACTACAGCGAAGCAGATGCCATTGAAAGCGCGCTTTCCGGCTATGTGGACGGGCTGGGCGACCAGTGGTCGGCCTATTACACCGCAGAGGAGACCGCCGCCATCGAGGAGGACAGCGCCAACCTGTATGTGGGCATCGGTGTCACCTACAGTCTGGAGGAGGATCATCTTTACGAGATCACGCTGGTCAATCCCGGCGGCCCCGCGGAGCAGGCGGGCATCCAGCTGGGGGATGTGATCCTTCGGGTAGACGGCGTGGAGGTCTCCACGCTGGACGATCCCCAGAGCCTCGTGCAGCTGGTCAAGGGAGAAAAGGGCACGCAGGTGGAGCTTACGCTGGATCGGGATGGTGAGACCGTCACCGTCACTGCCACCCGGGATGAGATCCGCACCTACAGTGTCACCTCCACCATGCTGGAGGGGCAGCTGGGCTATATCAAGATCGCAGACTTCGACGCCAATGTGGACAAGGAATTTGAGCAGCATCTGGATCAGCTGCTGGCCGAAGGCGCCCAGGGCTTCCTCTTTGATGTGCGCTTTAACCCCGGCGGCTATCTTTCCGTGCTGCGGGCCATTCTGGACCGGCTGCTGCCGGAGGGCATCGTCATCACTACGGTAGACAAGCAGGGCAATGAAACCCCCTACACCTCCGACGCCGACTGGATCCAGCTGCCCATGGTGGTGCTCACCAATGAAAACTCCATTTCCGCCGCGGAGTTCTTTGCGGCGGCGCTGCAGGAATATGAGGTGGCCACCGTCGTAGGCGCGCCCACCTCGGGCAAGGGCTATTCGCAGCAGACCTTCATGCTGTCCGACGGCTCCAGCGTCCATATCTCCACCACCCGCTACTACACGCCCAAGGGCAACAGCCTTGCCGACACCGGCGTGACGCCGGATATTTCCGTGGCGCTGGACGACGAGGCCCTGTATCTGCTCTATGCCGGCAAGCTGGAGCAGGAAAACGACGCCCAGCTGCAGGCCGGCATCAGCGCGCTGCAGACGCTGCTGGAGGAACAGGCCGCGCAGCAGGCGCCGGATCCCGCGGAGGAAACGGACGAGCCCGCCGCGCCGGACACCGGCGAGACGCAGCAGCCCTGAGCCGCCGCTTTCTGCATAATCTGCCATTCACCGCCATAAACTGTAGGCAAAAGCCACAGGAAATGGCGGTGATTTTTTATGTTTGGTGTTTTGACGGTGATCAAAGAGCCCTGGAATTGGGCCAGAGCGGCGGGCAGCCGGCTGCAGCCGGGGGCGGGGATCTCCTTCCATGGGGGTCAGTTTCGCATGGCCATGTTCCGCCAGATCCAGCTCCGCATCCCGGAGGACCGGCCGGAGCTGGCCCGACAGCGGGTGCTCCGCGGGCTGACCTGGCTGCGGCAGCAGAAGGTCTCGCCGGTGCTGGTGCCGGAGGAATATGAGGCCCAGGCGCTGGCCTGCGGATTGGAGCCGGTGCGCCGGGAGCCGGCCCTGCAGGCCTGCGCCGGACAGATCGCAGAGCAGGCGGCCCGGGCGCTGGGGCTGGAGCTCCGGCAGGTGTGCCTTCTGGTCTGCGGGAGCCAGATCTCCCAGGAGGGGCAGATGCAGCTGCTGTCGCTGGCTGTGACGGCGGGCGCAGTCCGTCTGCAGGAGCCCCGGGGCGAAGCGCTGCGCAGCCGGCTCTGGCGCAGCTGCGGCGTTGTGCCGGAGGGGGCGGTCCCGCCGGGGCTGACGCCGGTGGCGCTGCTCTTTCCCGGCGGACAGCCGCCCCGGGCGGCGCTGACGGCAGATCTCACCGGGGAGGGCACCTGCGAAAGCGGGCTTTTCTGGCGGCCCGGGCTGCTCCCGCCGGAGGGTGCCATGGCCAGTCTGCCCCAAAATGCCGATCCCGCCGGCTTTGCCTCCATTTTATGGCGCTGCGGCGCGATCCAGGCAAGGGAAATTCGCGTCCCGCACCTTGACATCCGTCCCGCCGCCCCCTATAATAATGAGTTAGTTACTGATTTTGATCTTCATAATCTGCAAGATACAGGGGGTACTTTCCATGCAAAAACAATACAAATTGACTGCTGAACGGCTGGAAGAGCTGAAGGCCGAGCTGGAGCACCTGAAAACCGTCCGGGAGCATGAGGTGGCGGAGCTGATCAAGGAAGCCCGCGGCTTTGGTGATCTCTCGGAAAACAGCGAATATGACGAAGCGAAAAACGAGCAGGGCAAGCTGTATTCCCGCATCGCGGAGCTGGAAGCCATCATTCCCAACGCCATTATCATCGATGAAAACGCCAGCACCGAAAAGGGCGCCAACATCGGCACCACGGTGACGGTGGAGCGGCTGGACAACGGCGCGCGCTCGGAGTTTGTCCTGGTGGGCTCTCAGGAGGCCAATCCCAAGGCCAAGCCCATGCGCCTTTCCGACGAATCTCCCTTTGGCAAAGCCGTCATGGGCCACCATGCAGACGAGGTGGTCACGGTGGAGGCCCCGGCCATGAGCTTCCAAATCCGCATTCTCAGCGTCACCCGATAACGAAAAAAGAGGGATCGATCTATGAACGAAACTAAGGAATTGCAGGCCGAATCTGCCCAGGAGCGCAGCGAGCTCCTGCAGATCCGCCGGGACAAGCTGGCGGCCCTGCGCGCCGAGGGACGGGACCCCTTCCTTCAGACCCGGTACGACCGGACATCGGACAGCCGGACCATTCTGGAACACTTTGATGCGCTGGAAAATCAGGATGTGTCCGTCGCCGGCCGGATCCTTTCCAAGCGGGATATGGGCAAGGCCTCCTTCTGCCACATTCTGGACCAGCAGGGCCAGCTCCAGATCTATGTGAAGATCGACGAGCTGGGCGCGGAGGAATATGAGCGCTTCAAAAAGCTGGATATCGGCGATATCATCGGCGTGAAGGGCTATGTTTTCCGCACCCGCCGGGGCGAGGTCTCCATCCATGTGCGGGAATATACGCTTTTGAGTAAGAGCCTGCTGCCGCTGCCGGAGAAATTCCACGGCCTGAAGGATGTGGACACCCGCTACCGCCAGCGCTATGTGGACCTGATCGTCAACCCCGAGGTGCGGGAGACCTTTGTCAAGCGCTCCCGCGCGATCTCCGCCATCCGCTCCTATTTTGATGCGCTTGGCTATCTGGAGGTGGAGACGCCGGTGCTGAACACCGTTCAGGGCGGCGCCACGGCCCGGCCCTTCATCACCCACCACAACGCGCTGGATCTGGATATGTATCTCCGCATCGCCACGGAGCTTTATCTCAAGCGCTGCATCATCGGCGGCTTTGAGCGGGTCTATGAGATCGGCCGCCTGTTCCGCAACGAGGGCATGGACACCCGCCACAACCCGGAGTTCACCACCATTGAGTTTTACGAGGCCTATACCGATGTGAACGGCATGATGGAACGCACCGAGGGCCTGATGAAGGAGGTCTGCCGCAAGGTCAACGGCACCCTGCAGATCCCCTTCGGCGATGTGATCATCGACATGGAGCAGCCCTTCCGCCGGGCCACCATGACCCAGCTGGTGCGGGAATACGCCGGGGTGGACTTTGACCAGATCCCTGATCTGGAAGCCGCCAAGGCCGTCGCCATGGAGCACAACATCAAGGTGGAGCCCAAGCACAAGAAGGGGGACATCCTTTCCCTCTTCTTTGAGGAATACTGCGAGAGCAAGCTGATCCAGCCCACCTTCGTGCTGGAGCATCCGGTGGATATCTCTCCGCTGGCCAAGCGGGAACCGGAGCGGCCGGATATGACCCAGCGGTTCGAGCTGTTCATCAACGGCAGCGAATATGCCAACGCCTTCTCCGAGCTGAACGACCCGCTGGACCAGCGGGAGCGGTTTGAAAATCAGATGAAGCTCCGGGCGCTGGGTGATCTGGAGGCCAGCGAGATCGATGAGGACTTCCTCACCGCCATGGAATACGGCATGCCCCCCACGGGCGGCTGCGGCATCGGCATCGACCGCTTCGTCATGCTGCTGACCAACAATACCTCCATCCGCGATGTGCTTCTGTTCCCCACAATGAAGCCGCTGGACACTCCCAAGTCGGAGAAAAAGCCTGAAGAAGTCGGTATCATCGGCGGAGCTAAGGGTACGGTCGAGATCGAGATTAAGGACGAGCCGATTGATTTTTCCAATGTTCAGATCGAGCCGCTGTTTGAGGATCAGGTGGATTTTGACACCTTCTCCAAGAGCGATTTCCGTGCCGTAAAGGTCAAGGAATGCGAAGCCGTGAAGAAGTCCAAAAAGCTCTTAAAGTTCGTTTTGGACGACGGAACCGGCACAGATCGGGTGATTTTGAGCGGTATTCACGAGTATTATGAGCCGGAAGAGCTGGTTGGAAAGACCTGCATCGCCATCACGAATCTCCCGCCCCGCCCGATGATGGGCATTGATTCCTGCGGTATGTTGATCTCCGCCGTGCATCACGAAAACGGTGAAGAAAAGTTGCATTTGCTGATGGTGGATCCTCACATTCCGGCAGGCGCAAAGCTCTATTGATTGACCCTAAATTGTCGGTGCTTACGCCACAACTTACGCCAATTTACTCCGAGCTTACGCCAAAAATGCGTTTGAAATTCTGCGATTGCAGACAAGTTCCGAT
>USML01000028.1 GCA_900555855.1 uncultured Eubacteriales bacterium
TACGAGATTCGCCTTAGTCTCGTGGGCTCGGAGATGTGTATAAGAGACAGCTTCCAGCTGGAGATGTCGCGGGAGCAGCTGGCCACCCGTATGCTCTCCAGCGAAGCGCTCATCGACAGCAAAAAGCTGCGCATGGGCACGCTGGACGATACCGACTGGGAGCGCATGGCCGGCGCAACGGAGTCGCTGCAGTCTATGTCGATCCTCATTGATGAAAACTCCGGCATCACCGTGCCGGAGATGATGGCAAAATGCCGCCGGGTGGGCAGCAAGCTGGGGCTCATCGTTATCGACTACCTCCAGCTGATGCACACGCCCAAGCAGATGGACAACCGCGTTCAGGAGGTGGCGGAGATCTCCCGCTCGCTGAAGATCATGGCCAAGGAGCTGAATGTTCCCGTGCTCTGCTGCAGCCAGCTTTCCCGCGGGCCGGAGAGCCGCCAGAACAAGCGGCCCATGCTTTCCGATCTGCGGGAATCCGGCTCCATCGAGCAGGATGCCGATATCGTCCTCTTTATTTACCGGGACGATTATTATAACGACCAAAGCGAAAACCGCAACTGCGCCGAGCTGATCGTGGCCAAAAACCGCCACGGTGAGACAGGCACGGTGGAGCTGCAGTGGATGGGCCAGTTCACCTCCTTTGCCGCGCAGGATTCCTTCCGCAATGAAGGTCCGTGACGCGCTGGAGCAGAGCGGCCTGCTGCAGCCGGGGCTGCGGGTGCTTTGCGCCCTGTCCGGCGGGGGAGATTCCGTCTGCCTGACCCACGCGCTGGCCCGTCTGGCGCCGGAGCGCTCCCTGCAGGTGGCGGCGGCGCATTTTTCCCATGGGCTCCGCCCTGCGGCGGCAGGGCCGGAAAAGGCCCTCTGCCGGGCGCTGTGCCAGTCGCTGTCCATCCCGCTGTACTGCGGCGCAGGCGACACGCCGGTCTATGCCGCGGCCCACGGAATGGGCACGGAGGAGGCCGCCCGGACCCTGCGCTATGCGTTTTTGGAGCGCACGGCGGAGGAGCAGGGCTATGATGTGATCGCCGTGGCCCATCAGATGGACGACAACGCCGAGACCCTGCTCTGGAACCTGATCCGGGGCTGCGGGCCTGCGGGTCTGGAGGGCATCCCGCCCCGGCGGGGCCGGATCATTCGGCCGCTGCTGCAGTGCTCCCGCAGGGAGATCGAGGCCTATCTGGTCCGGCATCAGCTGCCCTACGCCACGGACGCCACAAATCTGGAGGGGGACAACGCCCGGGCCGTGCTGCGCCGTCAGGTGTTTCCGCTGCTGCGGCAGTTAAATCCCGCTGCTGCGGAGCATATGGCTCGCTGCGCCGCGGATATGCGGCAGCAGGGTGCGGCGCTGTCCCATCTGGCGGAGGAATATGCCGCCGGTGCGGAGGACACCGGAGCGGGGCTGCTGCTTTCGCTTCCGGCGCTGCTGGCCCTGCCTCGGGAGAGCGCCTGCCGGGCGCTGCAGCTTTTGCAGCGGCAGGCGGGAGGAAAGATGCTCACCCGGCCGCAGCTGGAGGGTATTTTTGCCCTCTGCCAGAGCTCGTCGCCCTCCGGAAGGCTCTCGCTTTCCGGGACAGCGCTGCAGCGGCGGTATGACCGGCTGCTGCTCACCGGCGTCCACCCCCCGGGGCCGCCGGAGCCTGTGACGCTGACGGCCTGCGGGCAGGCCGAGTTCGGCGGCTGGCGCATCACAGTCTGTCCCGACGCCGGCGAAGGCGGGGGCTTCTGTCTGCCGGAGGAGGAGGTCTTTCCTCTGACGGTACGCGCCCGTCGCACAGGCGACAGCATTTCTCTGCCCGGCGGTCATCGCACGGTAAAAAAATGGATGATCGACCGGAAAATTCCGAAAGATCTGCGTGACACAACGCCGATCCTATGCCATAATAATAAAATACTGGCCGTGGCAGATCTCTGGCACAGCTTGCCGGAGACAGAAAAAGAGACGCCGCGGATCCGGATCATTTGCAGGAGGAAAAGATCATGAAACGGGACCCCATCCATATGCAGCAGGATATGCTCAAGACGCTTATCACCAAGGATCAGCTGGAAGCCACCGTGGCGCGGCTGGGCCGGGAGATCACGGAGGACTATCGGGGCAGGACGCCCATGCTGGTGGCGGTGCTCAAGGGCGCTTTCATCTTCATGGCCGACCTGGTGCGGCAGATCGACATCCCCTGCACGCTGGATTTTATGGCTGTCTCCAGCTACGGAGCCGGCATGGCTTCCTCCGGCCAGGTGAAAATTATTAAAGATTTGGACACCACTATTGAGGGGAAAGATGTTATTATCGTGGAGGACATTCTGGACAGCGGCGTGACGCTGAGCTACCTGATGAAGCTGCTGCAGGCCCGCCGTCCGGCCTCCATCCGTCTCTGCACCCTGTTTGACAAGCCCGCCCGCCATAAGGTGGATATCCATTCCGACTACATCGGCCTGGAGGTCCCCAACGAGTTTATCGTGGGCTACGGGCTGGATTATGCGGAGATCTATCGGAATTATCCGGAGATCGCCGTGCTCAAGCCCTCTGTTTACAGCGAAGATCAATAAACCTATGGCGGCGCAGCGCCGTCTGAAAAGGAGTGACACAACACCTTGAACAAGAAGAAGGGAACCGGCCGCGGCGTCGGCCTGTATATCATCGCGTTCGTCGTTCTTCTCGTCACCCTGAGCCTGCTTCTTGGCCCGGGCGAGACGGCAGCCCCCGTCTCCTATACGGAGATCCGCGGCGATATCAAATCCGGCAATGTCACCGCCCTGGTGATCGGCGCCAACGAGATCTCCGTTCAGCTGAAGGACGGCACGGAATATCTCTATGAAGTCACGGATATGGATTATTTCATGGCGGATCTGGGCGACGACCTGAGCCGGCAGCAGGACAACGGCACGCTGACCGTGGATTATTATGTGCAGAACACCTCGATCCTCATGTCCTTCCTGCCCTATATCGTCATCATCGTCCTGCTGGGGGCCTTCTGGGCCTTTATGCTCAACCGGCAGGCGAGCGGCGGCGGTGGCGGAGCCATGAGCTTCGGCAAATCCCGGGCCAGGATGACCACGCCCGGCGACCAGCAGAAGCGCATCACCTTCAAGGATGTGGCCGGCGCCGATGAGGAAAAGGCCGACCTGGAGGAGATCGTGGATTTCCTGCGGGATCCGAAAAAATATATGGCGCTGGGCGCCCGCATCCCCAAGGGCGTTTTGCTGGTGGGCCCTCCGGGCACCGGTAAGACGCTGATCGCCAAGGCCGTGGCCGGAGAGGCCGGCGTTCCCTTCTTCTCCATCTCCGGCTCCGACTTTGTGGAGCTTTATGTGGGCGTTGGCGCTTCCCGCGTGCGCGACCTGTTCAACGAAGCGAAAAAGCACGCGCCCGCCATCGTCTTTATCGACGAGATCGACGCCGTCGGCCGCCAGAGAGGCGCCGGCCTGGGCGGCGGACACGACGAGCGGGAGCAGACCCTGAACCAGCTGCTGGTGGAGATGGACGGCTTCGGCAACAATGCCGGCGTCATCGTTCTGGCCGCCACCAACCGGGCGGATATTCTGGACCCGGCGCTGCTGCGTCCCGGCCGGTTCGACCGGCAGATCTATATCGGCGTTCCCGACATCAAGGGCCGCGTGGAGATCCTCAAGGTCCACGCCCGCAAGAAGCCCTTTGAAGACGATGTTTCCTTCGACGCCATCGCCCGCAGCACCGTGGGCTTTACCGGCGCGGATCTGGAAAACCTGCTGAATGAGGCCGCGCTGCTGGCTGCCCGCCGGGGCAAGGCAAAGATCGGCCTGAAGGATATCGACGACGCCTTCCTGAAGGTCATCATGGGCAACGAAAAGAAGCACCGGGTCATGACCGAGCGGGAGCGCAAGCTCACCGCCTACCACGAATCCGGCCACGCCCTGACCTCCCGTCTGCTGCCCACGCAGGATCCGGTGCAGCAGGTCTCCATCGTGCCCCGGGGCCGGGCCGGCGGCTTCACCCTGAACCTGCCGGTGCAGGATAAGTATTACAGCACCAAGCAGGAGATGGAGGAGGAGCTGATCGTCCTGCTGGGCGGCCGGGTGGCGGAGAAGCTGGTGATGGGCGATATCTCCACCGGCGCCTCCAACGACATCCAGCGGGCCAGCCGCATCGCCCGGAACATGGTGACGAAATACGGCATGAGCGACCGTCTTGGCCCCATTGATTTCGGCTCCTCCCACGACGAGGTGTTCCTGGGCCGGGATTTTGCCAATACCAATCACCTTTCCGAGGAGACCTCCGCGCTTATTGACGAGGAAGTGAAGAAGCTCATCGACGCGGCCTATGCCCGCTGCGAGCAGCTGCTGCGGGACAATATGGACATTCTGGACCGGCTGGCAGCCTTCCTGCTGCAGCATGAGACCATGGACAACGCCCAGCTGGAGGCCATCTTCAAGGGCGAGACGCCGCCGGAGCATTCCACGGTGGAGCCGCTGGCCAAGCGGCAGGCCGGCGACAAGGCCGCTCAGGAGGTTATGGCGGAGCTGGCGAAGGAGGAAGCGCAGGCGAAGGCCCGCGCCCAGTCTCAGTCTGCGGAGCCTTCGGAGGAAGCGCAGGACGAGGAAGCGCCGGACGATCCCAGCGCGAACTGAACGCATCTCAGGCGGGCCTTTGGCCCGCCTTTTTCCCATGGATTTCAAAGGAGACTTGCCATGAACATCAAGCTTCCGCCTGAGGCGGCGCAGGTGCTGGCGGCGCTGCGGCAAAAGGGCTTTCCCGCCTATGCGGTGGGGGGCGGCGTCCGCGACAGTCTGCTGGGCCGCCGCCCCGGCGACTGGGATATCGCCACTGCCGCCCTGCCCCAGCAGGTCCATGCGGCCCTTGCGCCCATCCCCGTTGTGGATACCGGCCTGCGGCACGGCACCGTCACCGCGCTTCTGGGCGGCCGCCGGCTGGAGATCACCACCTTCCGGGTGGACGGCGCCTACAGCGACCACCGCCGGCCGGACAGCGTCGTCTTTACCCGCAGCCTGCGGGAGGATCTGGCCCGGCGGGATTTTACCATGAACGCCATGGCCTATGCGCCGGAGGAAGGGCTGATCGATCCCTTCGGCGGCGAAGCCGACCTGCGCCGGGGCGTGATCCGGGCGGTGGGCCAGCCGGACCGGCGCTTTCAGGAGGATGCGCTGCGCATCCTGCGGGGCCTTCGGTTTTCGGCCGTTTTGGGCTTTCCGCTGGAGGAGCAGACCGCGCAGGCCATGGACCGGCAGCGGCAGCTGCTGGCCTTTATCGCGCCGGAGCGCATTCAGGCGGAGCTTTGCCTGCTCCTGCCCGGCCCGGCGGCGGAGGCGGTGCTGCGGCGGCACAGGGAGGTGTTCGCCGTCTTTCTGCCGGAGCTTGCCCCCATGTTTGACTTTGATCAGTGCAACCGCCACCATATCTATGATGTCTGGGAGCACACGCTCCACGCCTTTGCCGCCGCTCCGCCGGAGCTGACCCTGCGGCTGACGCTGCTGCTCCACGACTGCGGCAAGCCGCAGACCTTCTGGCGGGACGGGCAGGGAGAGGGGCATTTTTACGGCCATGCCGCCGTCTCTGCCCGGCTGGCCCGGCAGGCGCTGGCCCGGCTGCGCTTTGAGCGGACGCTGGCAGAGCGGGTGGAGCGCCTGATCTATCTCCACGACCACGACATCCTCCCCACGGAAAAGGCCATGCTGCGCTGGCTGCAGCGGGTGGGGGAGGAGGAGCTGCGGCTGCTGCTGCAGGTGAAGCGGGCAGACAACCGGGGCCAAAGCCCGGAATATGACCGCACGGATCAATACGACGCGGCGGAAGCGGCGATGGAAGCGGTGCTGGCCAAGGCGCTTTGCTTTTCCCGGGGGCAGCTGGCCCTGCGGGGCGGGGATCTGCTCCGCATGGGGCTTTCCGGCCCCGCCGTGGGGCAGGCGCTGGACTGGCTGGTGGATCAGGTCATCGACGGGGCCCTGCCCAATGAGCGGGAAGCACTTCTCTGCGGGCTGCAAAGCGCCCTTGACCTGCGGCACGGCTCCATGGTATGATAAAGATATTCTTAAAAAGAAAGAAGGAAGCACGATGGAACGAACCACTGCTCTGGAGCAGCTGAGTCTGCTGCAGAAAAAGCTCTATGCCTACCATACGGCCAGCGCCGCCCTCTTTCTGGACGGTGAAACCGTGGCGCCCAAGGATACGGCGGAGGGTCGGGGTGTTGCTCTGGGCATTCTGGCCGGCGAAGCCCATAAGCTACTGACAGCTCCGGAGACTGGCGAGCTGCTGGCCTTTCTGGCTGACGAAAAGGCCCAGCTGGATGCCCGCCAGAACCGGCAGGTGGAGCTTCTGGTCCGGGCATGGAAGCAGATCTCCCGTATCCCGGCGGAGGAATACATGGAATATGCCATGCTCACCAATGAGGCCAGCGATATCTGGCACCGAGCCAAGGAGCAGGACGATTTTGCACTGTTTCAGCCAGCGCTGGAAAAGCTGGTGGCCTTTAATATCCGCTTTGCCGGCTATTATGACAGCACCAAGGCGCCTTATGACGCGCTGCTGAACGAATATGAACGGGGCCTTACCATGGAGACGCTGGACCGCTTTTTCTCCGTGCTGCGGGAACGGCTAGTGCCCGTGATCCGGGCTGTGGGCAAGGCGCCCCAGGTGGATGACAGCTTCCTTCACAAGCGTTATCCGGTGGAGATCCAACGGAAGTTTTCCGATGATCTGATGGAGGTGCTGGGGCTGGATCGCCGCCATTGCACCATCGGCGAAACAGAGCATCCCTTTACTCTGAATTTCAACAGCCAGGATGTGCGTATCACCACGCACTATGTGGAGGATGGTCTGGCGGAGTCCATGTATTCCGTCATTCACGAGGGCGGCCATGCCCTGTATGAGCTGGGAGTGGATCCCGCCAACGATTACACCGTTCTGGCCGGAGGCTCCTCCATGAGCATCCATGAGAGCCAGTCCCGCTTTTATGAAAACCTCATTGGCCGCTCGCTGCCCTTTATCCGGGCCATTTATCCCCGGGTGCAGGCATTTTTCCCGGAGCAGCTGGCCGGCGTCACCGACGAGATGTTTTACCGGGCGGTAAATAAGGCCCAGCCATCGCTGATCCGTACGGAGGCTGATGAGCTGACCTATTCCTTCCATGTGATGATTCGCTATGAGATCGAAAAGCAGCTCATTGGCGGGACGCTGGCCGTGAAGGATGTGCCGGCGGAATGGAAGCGGCTTTATCGGGAATACCTGGGCGTGGAGGTGCCAAACGACCGGCAGGGCTGCTTGCAGGATTCTCACTGGTCCGGCGGCTCCTTCGGCTATTTTCCCTCTTATGCGCTGGGCAGCGCTTACGGTGTGCAGATGCTGCACAGCATGGAGCGGGAGATCAATGTCTGGGGCTCGGTGGGCCGGGGAGATCTGACGCCGGTTACTGCCTGGCTGCGAGAGAAAATCCATCAATACGGCTGTCTGCTGGAGCCGGGCCAGCTGGTGAAAAACGCCTGCGGCGATTTTGATCCCACGGTCTATACAGATTATCTCACGGAAAAATACACCCGCCTTTATGGGCTGGCCTGATTGCACTGTATTCTAAAAAAGATCACCGGGAGCCGTCTGGTGCGACGGACCCGGTGATCTTTTTTGCTGTGCGCAGCCGCGGGGGGCGGTCAACGATATGAGATCGAAACGCCGTCCTCCGTCAGAAGGATGGAGCCGTCCGCCGCGGCGATGTCAAACAGATGGGTCTGCGGCGGGTCCTTCTGGTCGATGCCCTGCACCCGGACGACGCCGTCCTCCCCGCAGACGAAGGAAAGGTCATACCATTCCGTCCAGAACGAGGTGTCGTATTTCAGCGTGTTCGTTCCAAGCTCCGTGGCACGGAAGGTGAAGGTGAAAAGCCCGGAGGTCCGCCCGAAGGCGAGAATACAGATCTCCTGGATCCCATCCCCGTCCACATCGAAGATCAGCGAATCGTAGAATCCGGGAGCACACTGCAGAAGCAGCAGGGAGCAGGGATAGTCCTTTGCCATTTCCTCCGGGGTATGATTTTTCTCCAGGACAAACGCATAGCTGAAAAACCCGTCAAACCAGTCCTGCCCGGTCAATACAGCATTTTCCAATGGCTCCGGCGTTTCGTCCCATGCATCGGCAATGCTTTGGCAGGCAAACGCCATGATCCACCCGCGCAGATCGGTCTGCCCGCCCTTCAGGAATTCTTTGTAGCAGTAGAGCAGGGTATCGGCGCCACCGTTGATCAGCTTCTGATACTCTGCGCCATGGGCGGCCACATAATCCGAGGGATTTGAGGATTGCGCGGGGGAAGCGCAAATGGCGTCCAGCAGCGCTGCAATCTTTTCGGGGGTGGACAGATCGGTTGATGGGAGAGCTGCTGTGGAAGGATGATCCTGTGCCGGCGCAGCATCCTCGCCGGCGCAGATGCGGCTCAGATATTCCTGAAACTCTCGGTCCGACACCGCATACCGCTTGCCGCTTTGCTCAATGTCCACCATTGTGTTGTCAGAAAGGTGATATCCGCTGATTCTGATATAGCTTCCATCCTGCAGCTGCGCACTGATCTGATATCCCGCCGTCAGTCCGGCATATTTATCGCTGCGCCTGCAGTGTTTCACTCCAGCCAGACGAGAGCTTAACTCGCTGATCTGTGCCGGGGTCATTTCAATGGCAACCGGATCGTCCGCATTTCTCATATCAAAGTGATTTGCAGAAACAATCGTGTTGGCTGAAGCATCGAATTGGAACCCGATCGGATTTGTCAGGAAACAGACTGCAATCACAGCGCAGACAATTACGGAAGCCAAAACAATCCAGAATGCGGGCTTCTTATAGTTCATCACGGACTTTACACGCTCCTTTACTCCGATTTCACCAAAAGCAAGGGGGCACGCTGCAATGCTGCGGCGGTTGACGCTGCAAGCCACGAGCGCCTGTGTATAATCGGCCCGCTGGGCATTGCCCATTTCCTTGATAACTCTTTCATCACAGGCAAGCTCAATATCCCGGCACAGCAGCACATAGCTCAGCCACATCAGCGGATTGAACCAATGGATGGTCAGCAGCAGAAAGCCCAGCGGCTTCCACCAATGATCCCTGCGGCGGATATGCGTCTGCTCATGGGCAATCACATGATCCATCTCGCGGCTGTCTATCTGATACGGCAGATAGATTTTTGGCTTGATGATTCCCAGCACAAACGGAGAGCAAACCTTCTCGCTTTGATAGATATTATCCCGCAGGATCACCGCTTCGCAGACCTTGCGGCGCAAGTGCCAGTAGCTCACAGCAGAATAGAGGAAAAGCGCTGCTGCTCCGACAAGCCAGAGCGCCGTGAAAACCGGGATCCATAGCTGCAGGGGATTTGCGCTTGCGCCCGGTGCGGGCGTGAACGAGCCGCTGATCACTGGGTTGATCACCTGATTAAGAGCGGGAACGCCCGTCTGGACGGAAGGGGACGGATCCGTCATGATGCGCGGGCTGATCGGCTCTGCGCTTGGGATCAGGCTCAATGCGCTCTCGATGGAGAACGGAAAGAGCATCCGCGCCGCCACCAGCCCCCAAAGCAGGACATTCACCCATTTCGGGGCCTTTTTCAAGCAAAACCTCAATGCCAAAACCGCAACCACGACCCAGCTTGCGGATATGCTCCTGTTGACGATGTTCAAAAAGAGTTCGCTCATGTTACTTCCCCCTTTCGGATCCGGTCAATCATCTGCTGCACCTCGTCAAGCTCGTCCTTAGATAAATCCTGCCGTTTGGTAAAGGCAGCGATAAACGCCGGTAGAGAGCCTTCGAATTTCTTTTCCACCAGCTCGTCGATCTCCCAGGCCTGGGCTTCGTCCTTGGATACCAGCGCAGTGACCACGCCGTCCTCGTTTTTCAATACGCCCCGCTGCCCCAGCCGCTTGATGACGGTGTAGGTGGTGGTGCGCTTCCAGCCCAGCTGCGTCTCGCACAGCTTTGCCAGCTGCGCGGCGGCAATGGGTTCATGCTCCCACAGGATCAGGCAGAAACGGTATTCTCCCTCGTGAATTTTCGGCAGCTCCATAGGCAGGCCCTCCTTGTCTACTGCGGTAGACTTTTGTGGATAGTCTACACGATTAGACAGCAAAAGTCAAGAGGTGACGCGCAAAAAATGCGCGCCGGAAAAAAGAAGCCCTTCCGCTGCGGTTGATAGCCGCGGCCGCCGCGAGTATAATGCATGATGTATATTGCATAATACGCATTGCGCGATCCGCTTTGAAGAAAGGACGCAGAAAATGGCTCCGAAAAACAAGTTTACAAGGGAAGAAATGGTGCAGGCGGCGCTGCAGGTGGTGCGGGCCGGCGGGATCGACAGCCTGACCGCAAAGACGCTGGCCGACGCGCTGGGCACCTCCACCCAGCCGGTGTTTACGGCCTTTGGCTCCATGGAGCGTGTCCGGCAGGCGGTCTATGCCGCCGCCGTGGACATTTACGACGGGTATGCAGACGCGGGGCTGCAGGAGGAGATCCCCTTTTTGGGCATTGGGATGCAATACATCCGCTTTGCCCGGGAGGAGCCGGAGCTTTACCGGTTTTTGTTTTTGACCCGGGCGCAGGATCCGCAATACAGCGCCATGCAGTCCATGCAGCATCTGCAGATGCTGGTCCGCCCCACGCTGATGCGCATTTACCGCATCTCTGCCGGGGAAGCTGATCTCTATTTCCGCGACCTGTGGCTCGTGGTACACAGCCTGTCCACCCTGATCGTCACCGGCGACTGTCCCTATTCCGACGGGGAGATCGGCCGGATCCTCACGGGCTTCAGCCTGAGCCTCTGCAGATCCATCAAGGAGATCCCCGGCTTTGCCGCCGGCGCCTTTGACCGGGACGCGCTCTTCCGCACCCTGCGGGGGAAGCCGGGGGAGGACGCCCGGGAAGGAGACGCGGAAGGAAAGAAGGAGCAGCATGAAAATTCTTGTGTTTAACGGAAGCCCCAAGAAGGAAAAAAGCGACACCATGCACATCACCCGGGCCTTTCTGGCGGGCATGAACGAGCTTGCGCCCCAGGAGGTGCAGACCGTGGAGGTGGCCGACCGGAGCATTGCCTTCTGCAGAGGCTGCTTTGCCTGCAAATACAATGGCGGGCATTGCCGGATCGACGACGATATGGGGGAGATCCTGAAGCAGATGCTGGCCAGCGATCTGCTGCTGTTCAGCTATCCGCTTTACTGCTACGGGATGCCCGCAATGCTGAAAAATCTCATTGACCGCACCCTGCCTCTGTCATCAATGGCAATGGCAGAATCCGGCGGACGCTATGTCCATGTAGGCGGGCGGGACTGTTCCCATCTTCGGTATCTGATGATATGCGGCTGCGGGTTCCCGAACAGTAAAAACAATTTTGAGGCGGCTGTGCAGCAGTTTGAGCTGCTGTTTCCGAGCGATCACACGATCCTGACCGTACCGGAAAGCCCTATGTTCAATGCGCCCGAGGCGGCTGTTGTGACCGTCCCGAGACTGGAGCTGGTTCGGAAAGCCGGGCGGCAGTACGCGAAAAGCGGCGGGATCGACGCGGCACTTCTTGCCGAGATAGGCTCTCCCATGATACCGGAGGAAACTTACGCCCGGATCGTAAACGGAAATGCCTGAAATCAAGTCCTGCTTTCGCAAATTAAAATCAGAGGAAAAAACGGGAGAAACGATCGCGTATGATAAAAGAAAACGACATATTGGAAGAAACACTTGCCGTAGCCGAAAACGGATATGAAAAAGCATATTGGTATCTGCTTGACGTATATGAGCATAACGCCGAGCGCTGCGGGGCGCAGACTCTGTATTTTCTCGCATGTCTTGCGGGCGGAGCGGGAATGACGGCGACATCGCTGGACTGGCTGAGAAAATCCATTGCGGAAAACGGTTGGTGGTATCGCCCGGAGGTGCTTTGCGACGACGATCTTGATAAGCTTCGGGACGACCCCGAATTCATATTGCTGAAAGCTCTTTCCGACGGACGTTACCGGGCTGCCGCCGAAAAGACGAAAGCGCTGTTCTCATGGGAAAAGAAGACTGCCGAAAACCTCTTTCTGGCGGTCCACGGAAACACGCAGAACGCCGAAACGGCACGAGAGGACTGGGCGCCGATGCTCGGCGCGGACAGCCGCTGGCAGACGGAAACGGTGCAGAGCGGTGAGCCCGACGGATACGGTACATATCGGTGGAGCTATGATAATACTTCGTACCTGCCCTTGGCAGGGGCAATCGAAAAAGTGCGGGGCGAGGGATATAAAAGGATAGTGTGCGGCGGCTTTTCCGCGGGATGCGACATGCTGCTGCGCGCGGCGGTGTTCTCGCCCGCGCGCTGCGACACACTTATTTTGCAGAGCCCGTGGATACCCCTGCTCGGGGATCATGAAAAGGAGATTACAGAAGCCCTCGGTCAAAAGGATATCAAACTCATTATTTCATGCGGCTCGGACGATGATGACTGTCTGCCCATGGCAAAAGATCTGTACAACGCCGTCCGTAAGGCAGGACTTTGCGCAAATCTTTTTATTCATAAGAACGACAGGCACCGTTTCCCCAACGAGCCGAGTGTATCGCTTGATCTGCTGTAGGCGATATGCAGTATCTCTTTTAAGTTTTATCGAGTAGTTACTTTGCACGTCGGATATTGACAACGCCGGGGTTTCTATGTATAATACCGTTGGGTGAGTACCTACCGGCATTTAGTCTAAGTCTGAATGCCGCTTTTTATTAAGCCCGTATTAATTTGCAGAGCGCTTATTGCGTCATGCTTTTGCAAAATGAAACGAACGGAACTGAAATCTACATAAAAAGGGGCATGTACATATGAATATAACGGTTTATCTCGGCGCAAACGAAGGAAACGATGCATCACTTCGCCGTGCTGCCGCAGAGCTCGGCACATGGATAGGCGAGAGCGGGAATGCACTGGTATACGGCGGCTCAAAATCGGGACTGATGGGCGTTCTGGCTGACAGCACTCTCGGGGCAGGCGGAGAAGTTACCGGCGTTGAGCCGCAGTTTTTCATTGAGAGTGAATTTCAGCATGACGGCTTGACAAAACTTATTGTGACAAAGGATATGTCGGAGCGCAAGGGCAAAATGATAGAGCTGGGAGACGCGTTTATTGCCTTTCCCGGCGGCACGGGGACTCTGGAGGAGATCGCAGAGGTAATGTCAAAGGTCTCTCTCGGGCACATAGACGCTCCGTGTATACTCTATAATCTGAACGGATACTATAACAGTCTGCGTGAGCTTCTCGCCTGCATGATATCAAAAGGGCTGTCCACGGAGGAGCGGCAGAAGGGCATATATTTTGCCGATAATCTTTGGCAGATAAAAGCTATTCTGCAAAACAGATAGATCTTTCGCCGCGGGGCTTTGCGGCAGATCATACTATGAAAATGTGCGGCGGAATGAAAACGGAGGAAAATATCATGTGTACGGCAGCGACCTACAAAACAAAGGATTTTTATTTCGGCAGAACGCTTGACTACGAATTTTCTTACGGGGACAGGATAACCGTTACCCCGAGGGGTTATGCGTTCGATCTCAGGTGCGGCGGCAGGATAGAAAATCATTACGCGATGATAGGCATGGCGTGCGTCATGAACGGCTATCCTTTGTATTATGACGCCGTCAACGAAAAGGGGCTTTGCATAGCAGGGCTCAATTTCGTGGGAAACGCCTATTATAATAAACCCGCGGCGGGCAAAGAAAATATCGCCCAGTTTGAGCTGATACCGCTCATTCTCGGCAAATGCGCTGCGGTGGACGAGGCGCGGCATCTGCTTGAAGGCATAAACATTACGGATACTCCGTTTGCGGACGGGCTGCCTGCGGCGCAGCTTCACTGGATAATTGCGGACAAGGGCGGCTGCATAACGCTTGAATCGGTGAAGGACGGACTGAAAGTTTATGATAATCCCGTAGGTGTTCTCACGAACAACCCGCCTTTTGAGACGCAGATGTTCAATCTCAACAACTATATGCACCTTTCGGCGGAAAACAGGGAAAATACCTTTGCAAAAGGGCTGTCCCTTGACAGATACAGCCGGGGCATGGGAGCCATGGGTCTGCCGGGCGATCTGTCGTCGCAGTCCAGATTTGTCCGCGCGGCTTTTGTTAAAATGAACTCCGTCTCGGGCGACTCCGAGGAGGAAAGCGTCAGCCAGTTTTTCCACATTCTCGCAAGTGTTGATCAGCAGCGCGGCTGCTGCAAGGTGGGAGATGGCAAATATGAAGTTACACTGTACACTTCATGCTGCAACGCACAAAAGGGGATATACTACTACACCACCTACGGCAATCACCGTATAAGCGCCGTTGACATGCGAAAGGAAAATCTGGACGGCGAGAGCCTTATCGTATATACTCCGGTGAGCGGCGAGCAGATATATTTTCAGAATTAGTTTCCGTTGATAAAAATAGGGCGTACGGTGCTTGGCGCTGCATATGCATCGGTTGAGAGGGCAGCGATTGTATTTGTGCATTTTTATAAGATTTTCGGTAATGCGGCGGGGGCGGATTTTTCAAAAATGCCGTGAAAAAAGCAATTGAATTTTCTCGGGTTTTGTGCTATAATAACTTAAACGAGTGGCAGAAATGCGTAAGTCCGGTTTGGACTTGCGCATTTTTTTTGCCTTATGGGAGGTTATACATATATGGAAAAATCCGTGTCCGATCTTTCGTCCGAAAAGATAGGAAAGCTTATGCGCGGGTATGCCGTTCCGTGCATCATATCCCTGCTTGTCGGTGCGCTGTACAATATCGTGGATCAGATATTCATCGCCAACGCCGACTACCTCGGCTCATACGGAAACGCGGCAAACACCGTGGTCTTTCCGCTTACTGTCATAGCTCTGGGCATCGCTGTCATGATAGGCGACGGCTGCTGCGCCTTTGTCAGCATATCTCTCGGAGAAAAGAAAAGCGGCGACGCATCGCGCAGCGTCGGCAATTCGGTGATAATCTGCATAGCGTCGAGCATTGTGCTCACCGCCGTCTATCTTATTTTTGCCGAGCCTATACTGACGGCTTTCGGCGGGCGGGTGAATGCCGAGACCTTCAGACTGTCAAAAGAATACTTCTTTTGGATCGCCGTCGGCATACCGTTTTATATGTTCGGGCAGGCGATGAACCCTGTGATACGCGCCGACGGAAGCCCGAAATTTGCCATGATATCCACTCTTGCGGGCGCTGCCGCCAATATAATAATTGACCCTATATTCATATTTGCCTTCAAATGGGGCATGATGGGCGCCGCCGTTGCCACCGTCATCGGGCAGGTCATAACGGCGCTTCTCGCCGTTTTGTATCTGTGCCGCGCAAAGACAGTTAAGATAAAGCGCGCCGATCTGAGACCATCGGGAAAGATCATCGGCAGAACTCTCTCGCTGGGGCTTTGCAGCTTTCTCGCGCAGATATCTCTTGTGGCGGCGATGATGGCTATCAACAATATGATACGCAAATACGGTGCCGCGGACGATATATTCGGCATGGAGCAGTACGCGCAGATACCCATGGCAGTCGTCGGCATCGTCATGAAATTCTTTCAGATAGTTATATCTGTCGTTATAGGCATGGCTGCCGGATGTATCCCCATTGTGGGGTTCAATATGGGGGTAAAGCAGTACGGCAGGGTAAAGAGCCTGTTTTCGCGCCTTATCTGTGCCGAGGCGTGCGTCGGCGCGGCATCGCTTGTTGTTGCCGAAGTTTTCCCCGGCGCTCTGATACGGATCTTCGGCGCGGCGAACGAAAGCGTTTATTATACCGATTTTGCACTGAAAGCTTTCCGTATCTATCTTTGCATGATAGTCTTGGCGTGCGTCAACAAAGCCACGTTTATCTTTATGCAGGCTATGGGCAAGGCCGTGGAATCCACCCTGCTTTCAATGGTGCGCGAGATCGTGTTCGGCGTGGGATTCGCGCTGCTTCTGCCCGTATTCTTCGGGCTTGACGGCGTTCTTTATTCCATGCCCGTATCGGACATACTGACCGCTGTAATATCCGCGGTCCTCATTGCCGGAACATACAGGCAGCTTGACAGAGCGGGCGCAAAGCCCGCCGCGTGATATATTCTAAGCTTTTGAAAACGCCTCCCGACCGAAAGGTCGGGAGGCGTTTTTTCCGTTGCCTGCGCACCTGCTGCGGAAAGCAGACGGCGGAGGTCACTCTTTGTTTGGACTGTCGGGGATAAGTCCCATGTCAGTCATAACGCTCAGAAGCCGCTCTGCTCCCGCTGCGGTCATTTTGCAAAGGGGCAGACGTACTTCGTCCGAGCACATTTGCATATATTTCAGTGCGCGCTTTACGGGTATGGGACTGAGCTCGCTGAAAAGAGCGGATATGAGCGGGAAAAGCTCTTTCTGCAGGCGCACCGCGCCGCAAAGCTTTCCGCTCTCGCAGGTGCGGCAAAGCTTTTGCGCCGCACCCGGCACGATGTTTGATACAACGGATATAAGTCCCGCGCCGCCGCAGGCGTAGAACGGGGCGCACAGCTCGTCGCAGCCGCAGTAGAACGCAAGCCTTGAGCCGAAGCGCTGTATAAGACGCGCGGCATAGGCTATGTCGCCCGATGCCTCTTTGACGGCACAGACGTTCGGTATTTTGCAAAGCCCCTCAAGCGCCGACTCTCCGAGGCGGAGTCCCGTTCGCTGCGGAACGTTGTAGACGATGATCGGCAGCCCGCAGGCGTCCGCAACGGCGCCGTAATGCAGATACAGCCCCTCGTCCGTTGCTTTGTTGTAGTAAGGGGTCACGCACAGAATGGCGTCGGCACCGTCGGATGCGGCGTCACGCGCAAACTGCGCCGCAAAATCCGTTGACGGCGAGCCGCAGCCCGCTATAACGGGCACTCTGCCCGCGGCAGATTTTACGGTATGCGCGATTATGCGGCGTTTTTCGTCGCTGTGGAGCGTCGGCGCCTCACCCGTGGTCCCGCAGGGAATAAGGGCAGACACGCCCGCGGATATTTGAAATTCTATAAGCCTTGAAAGCGCCGCAAAGTCTACGGCTCCGTCGCGCATGGGTGTGACCAGCGCCGTGGCGCAGCCGGTGAACGGTATGTACATATATATATTTCATCCCTTTCGCGTATTCAATGGTATTATATTCCGAAAAGCCGAAAGCGTTATGGCGGCGCGGAGTTTTGCGTCATTGACAGAGGGGGTGGGATGTGTTATAATGGTCACATGACTCCTTGCAAATGCAAGGAGTCGGCGGCGTGCCGCCGCCCGTGCAGCATAGTATGCTGCACGATGTGACATTGACGGCCTCGCAAAAATGTCTGTGCGAGCACACATTTTTGCTTCGTGGTAAAATATGCTTGGAATTTTGCCTTGGGCAAAATCATAGCGGCTTCGCCGCTTCCGCGCTATGCGCGGCTGCGCAATTGACGGCCTCGCAAAAATGTCTGTGCAAGCACACATTTTCGCTTCGTGGTTAAATTGTCTTCGTCGGATGCTGCTTTGCAGCCTCCGGGGGCTTTGCCCCCAACCGTGCCTGCGGCACGGACTCGGCATTGACGGCTTCGCGAAAATGCCCTTGCGAGCAAGCATTTTCGCTTCATGGTTAAATGTATGACTCCTTGCAGGCAGACGGGCGATTTCTTTCCGCTTTACTGCACCGCAGACGTTCTGCGGCGCCGCTGGATATGCGCTTCGCCGCCATATATTAAAAACGATATTTTCAAATAAACAAGGTTTATATTATGATAAAAAACAAACTTCCCGAAACAGATCTGCGGCTCAGCGACTTTTACTACGATCTCCCCGAGGAGCTTATCGCGCAGACTCCCCTTGAGGTGCGCGACTCCTCCCGCCTTATGGTGATAGACCGCGAAAAGGATACCGTTGAGCACAAAATATTCAGAGACATAATCGACTACATACGTCCCGAGGACACTTTGGTAATAAACGATACCAGAGTTATCCCCGCGCGCATTGTCGGCGAGCGCGTTGTAAAAATGACCGCCGACGGTCCCTGCGAAACAGGCGGCAGCGCGCCGGTGGAGCTGCTTCTCCTGAAACAGACGGAGAACGACGTCTGGGAGGCGCTGGCGGGTCCCGGCAAGCGCGCGAGGGTCGGCGACGTTCTGTCCTTCGGGGACGGACTTTTGAAAGCCGAGATTGAGTCTATCGGCGACGGCGGCGTGCGGACCGTTCGCTTTACCTGCGACAAAAGCAGAAGCGCCACGGTTTATGATGCGCTGCACACTCTCGGCACAATGCCGCTTCCCCCTTATATAAAAGAAAAGCTTGCCGATCAGGAAAGATACCAGACAGTGTACTCAAGAGAAGAGGGAAGCGCGGCGGCGCCTACGGCGGGGCTTCATTTTACTCCGGAACTTTTGGATGCCATCCGTGCCAAGGAGATGGAGCGCCTGGAGACCCTGGCGGGCCTGAGCCAGGAGGATGCCCGCGAAGTGCTGCTGCACAAGGTGGACGAGGAGCTCACCCACGAGAAGGCTGTCCGTGTGGCTGCCTACGAGACCGATCTGAAGGAAAACTGCGATAACATCGCCCGCAACATGATCGGTCAGGCCATCAGCCGCTGCGCCGCTGACCACTGCAGCGAGACCACCGTCAGCGTGGTGCCCCTGCCCAGCGACGAGATGAAGGGCCGTATC
>USML01000029.1 GCA_900555855.1 uncultured Eubacteriales bacterium
CAGGAGGGCAGGTGCATCACGGAGTAACCCTTTTCGTTGACCAGGTCTTCCAGCGTGGCAAAGATCATGCCGGTCTCGCAGGTGACGAAGCCCGCCTCGGTGTTCAGCTCGATGAGCTTGTCCAGACGCTTGATGTCCAGCAGAATGCCGCCGGCCACCGGCAGAGCGCCGCCCTGACTTCCGGAGCCGCCGCCCCAGGTGGTGACGGGAATTTTATAGTAGTTGGCGATCTTCATGACCTTGGATACTTCCTCGGTGGTGCCGGGGCGAACGATGATATCGGGCATGGGGCCCTGCTCACCGGCATCCTGCCATTTCCGGCTGAGCCAGAAATAGTCCACGGAATATACCGCACGTTCAATTTCCTTGGTGGATACGTTTTCCACACCGACCGCGTCCTCCAACTCGGAACGGATCATGTAGAACATCAAAGACTTGTCTTGCATGGTGCTTCTCCCTTTCTGATTTTGTAATGAAATTTCACATTTGAGAATCATTTTTCGCTTAGAATTGTATTCGCATTACATCCTCTTCATAAATATAGCACATTGTAATCAGATTTTCAAGCACCGGCAAGAATAATTGTAACGAAATTACACCTCCAGATTTAGGCATTTCGCCAATTCTGTCAAGAACCTCCTCAGTATTTCAGGCTTTCCATACTCTTTTCGATTTGCAGGGACTTTGCCCCATCCGTCCGCATGGCGATATACGTGTAGATGGAGTCCGCGATGGTCAGCGCCGCCACGCGGGAAGCGATGGACACGACCCGGTATTTTGTCTCCTTGGAGTTCGTGTTCAGGCTGATGTCCGCCAGCTTGGACAGGGGATTTTTGCCCGCGCTGGTCAGGGAGATGACCTTTGCCCCCCGATGCTTTGCGGTTTGGGTGCTATCCACCACGCAGCGGGAGCTGCCGGAGTCCAGCGTGGAGACGCTGCTGGTGCTGGACGCCACCACCGGACAAAACGCCATCTCCCAGGCGGAGGGCTTCAACAGCGTGACCAAGCTCACCGGCCTTGTGATCACAAAGCTGGACGGGACGGCCAAGGGCGGCATCGCCATCCATGTGAGCGCCGACCTGAGCGTCCCGGTGAAGTATATCGGCGTGGGCGAGCAGGTGGACGACCTGCTGGAGTTTGACGCCTACGATTTTACCAGAGCCTTTTTCGACGGCGCGCTGGACGAGGCCGCGCCGCCGGAGAAATAAAAAGAAAGGGGAGCGCGCCATGGCCAGACACGACGGCAGAGCGCCGGGGGAGATCCGCCCGGTATCCATCATTCCCGATTTTATCCTGTATCCGGAGGGCAGCGTTCTGATCTCCTGCGGCAATACCAAGGTGATCTGCAACGCCACCGTGGAGGAGAGCGTCCCGCCCTTTTTGAAGGGGCAGGGGAGGGGCTGGGTCACGGCGGAATATAATATGCTCCCCCGGGCCACCCAGACCCGCTCGCCCCGGGACATCAGCAAGCTCAAGCTCAATGGCCGCGCCGCGGAGATCCAGCGGCTCATCGGCCGGGCGCTGCGCTCCGTCACCGATCTGGACGGCCTGGGCGAGCGGTGCATCACCATCGACTGCGATGTGATCCAGGCCGACGGCGGGACCCGCTGCGCCTCCATCACCGGGGCCTTCTGTGCGCTGGTGATCGCGCTGGACAAGCTGCGGCAGCAGGGCGTCTATGCCGATCTGCCCCTTTACAGCTATGTGGCCGCCGTCAGCGTAGGCGTGGTCCATGAGACCCCCGTCTGCGACCTGGACTATCTGGAGGACAGCGGCGGCGAGGTGGACTTCAACTTCGTCATGGACGACGAGAGCAACATCATCGAGCTTCAGGGCACCGGCGAGGAGCGCCCCTTTTCCAAGCGGGAGCTGGACGAGATGTATCTGCTGGCAGAGGGCGGCATCAAGCAGCTCATCGCCGCCCAGAAGCGGGCGGTGGGCCACCTGTTTCGCTGAGAGAAGGGAAGAAAAGACCAATGAATTCTTATATGATCGCTACCAACAACGCCCATAAGCTGGCGGAGATCCGCGCCATTCTGGAAAACGATTCCCGCCGCTTCCTTTCCATGGCGGAGGCGGAGATCCATACCGACCCGGAGGAGACCGGCGCGACCTTTGAGGAAAACGCCCTGATCAAGGCCCGGGCCGCCTGCCGGGCCTCCGGCCTACCTGCCCTGGCCGACGACAGCGGCCTCTGCGTGGCTGCGCTGGGCGGAGAGCCTGGCGTCCATTCGGCCCGGTATTGCCCGGGGATCGACGGCGACCGGGTGCGGTTTTTGCTGCAAAGGCTGGAGCACACGCCGGAGGGGCAGCGGGACGCCTGCTTTGTCTCCGTCATTGCCTGCGTCTGTCCAGACGGGACGGAGTTCACCGTCCGGGGCGAATGTCCCGGCGTCATCCTGCGGGAGAGCCGGGGTCAGGGCGGCTTCGGCTACGATCCGGTGTTTTTCCTGCCGGAGGAGGGCTGCACCTTTGCGGAAATGCCCCAGAGCCGGAAAAACGCCCTTTCCCACCGGGCCCGCTCGCTGGCGAAGATGAAGGAAGCGCTTTCGGCCCGGGGCCTTTGAGCCAAAAAGAAAGAAATATCAAAAGATTCGAGGAGATCACCATGCTCACAAGCAAACAACGGGCCTTCCTGCGGGGAATGGCCAACACGATCCCAACCACCCAGCAGATCGGCCGGGACGGCGTTACCGACGCGGTGTGCCGTCAGGCGGAGGAGGAGCTGAAGGCGAAGGAGCTGATCAAGCTCAAGGTGCTGGAGGGCGCACTTTTGACGGCCCGGGAGGCCAGCGAGCTGCTCTGTCAGGCCATCGGGGCAGAGCCGGTGCAGTGCATCGGCAGCCGGCTGGTGCTCTATAAGCCCTCGCCGGACAAGCCCAGGATCGTCCTGCCCCGGGAGCGGGCATGAGGGTCGCCATGTTCGGCGGGACCTTCAACCCGCCGCATCTGGGGCATATGGCGGCGGCCCGGGCCTGCGTGGAGACGCTGGGGCTGGACCTGCTGCTGCTGATGCCCGCCAATCTCCCTCCCCATAAGGCCCTGCCGGAGGGCTCTGCCACGCCGGAGCAGCGGCTGGAGATGTGCCGCATCGCGGCGGCGAAGCTCCCCAACTGCCGGGCCTCCGATCTGGAGCTGCGCCGCCCCGGCCCCAGCTATACGGCAGACACCGCCGCCCTGCTGGCGGAGCAATACCCCGAGGCGGAGCGCTGGCTGGTGGTGGGGACGGATATGCTGCTCTCCTTTGACCGCTGGCGGCAGCCGGAGCGCATCGCGTCGCTCTGCCGTCTGGCCGCCGTGGCCCGCAGCGACGAGGACCGGGCCGCGCTGGAGCAAAAGGCGGCCCAGCTGCGCCAGACGCTGGGGGCGCAGGTGGATATCATCCCAAACGCCGCTCTTCCCGCCGCGTCTACGCAGGTGCGGAGCGGGCTGGCGCCGGCCCTGCTGGATCCGGATGTGGCGGAATATATCCGGCAGAAGGGGCTTTACCGGCCTTCGCTGGAGACGCTGCGGCAGGCCGTTCAGAAACGAGTCAGCGAGAAGCGCTTTGCCCACATTCTGGGCTGCGAACGGCTGGCGGCGCAGCTGGCGGCCAAATACGGCGCAGACGACTATACCGTCCGGGCAGCGGCCATCCTCCACGACTGCACCAAGGGCCTTTCGGAAAAAGAACAGTTGCTTTTGGCGGAAAAATGGCATATAATCTCTGATTATGGAACAGAAGATTTCCCCGCCCTGATCCATGCGGATACCGGCGCGGAGACGGCGAAGCGGGAGTTTCGCATGCCGGACGCCGTGGCCGACGCCATCCGCACCCATACCACCGGGGCGGAGCACATGACGCTGGTCCAGAAGATCCTCTATGTGGCGGATCTCTGCGAGGAGACCCGGACCTATCCCGGCGCGGCGGAGCTGCGGGCGCTGGCCCTGACGGATCTGGACGCGGCCTATATCGCGGCGCTCCGGCGAACGATGGAATTTGTGCGATCCCAGGGGAGGACCCCTTATTATAAAACAGAGCTGGCCCTGCGCGCCGCTCTGCAAACACCTGAAAAGGAGGAAACAACATGACGGAAATCACCCCCAAGGAGCTGATGGAGACCATCGTTTCGGTGGCCGACAGCAAAAAGGCCCGGGATATCGTGGTGATGCAGGTGACGGGCCAGACCACGCTCACCGATTACTTTGTCATCATGACCGGCACATCCAACACCCATATCCGCGCACTGGGCGACGAGATCGAGCTGCAGGTGAAGGAACGACTGCAGGTCCTGCCGCACCACCGGGAAGGCGTTACCTCCAACTGGGTGCTGGTGGATTATAACAGCGTGGTGGTCAATATCTTCCAGAAGGAAGCCCGGGAAATGTACGCGCTGGAGCGGCTCTGGAGCGACGGCACCCGCATCGATATCTCCAATCTGACGGTAAAGGAAGAAGAAAAGCAATGAAATACGAGTTTGACCGCATCGAGAAAAAATGGCAGAAAAAGTGGGAGGAGACCGGCGCCTTCCGCGCCTCCGACGACTACAGCAAGCCCAAGTTCTACGCGCTGGTGGAGTTTCCCTATCCCTCCGGCCAGGGCCTGCATGTGGGCCATCCCCGGTCCTATACCGCGCTGGACATCGTGGTCCGCAAAAAGCGGATGCAGGGCTATAATGTGCTCTATCCCATGGGCTGGGACGCCTTCGGTCTGCCGGCGGAAAACTTCGCCATCAAGAACCATGTGCATCCGGAGCATTTCACCCGGGAAAACATCCGCCATTTCAAGGAGCAGATGATCTCTCTGGGCCTGAGCTTCGACTGGAGCCGGGAGGTGGCCACCATCGACCCGGATTATTATAAATGGACCCAGTGGATCTTCCTGCAGCTCTTCAAGCGCGGCCTGGCCTACAAGGCCTCCATGCCCGTCAACTGGTGTACCAGCTGCAAATGCGTTCTGGCCAACGAAGAGGTGGTCAACGGCGTTTGCGAGCGCTGCGGCGCGCCGGTGATCCGCAAGGAAAAGAGCCAGTGGATGCTGGCCATCACCAAATATGCCCAGCGTCTCATCGACGATCTGGACAAGGTGGACTATATCGAGCGGGTCAAGATCCAGCAGAAAAACTGGATCGGCCGTTCCACCGGCGCGGAGGTGGATTTTAAGGCCACCACCGGCGAGACCCTCACCGTCTTTACCACCCGGGCCGACACGCTGTTCGGCGTTTCCTATATGGTCATCTCCCCGGAGCATCCCCTGCTGAAAAAGTGGCTGGATCAGATCGAGAACCGGGCGGAGATCGAGGCCTATCAGCAGGAGGCCGCCCGCAAGTCGGACTTCGAGCGCACTGAGCTGGCCAAGGACAAGACTGGCGTCCGTATCCGCGGCATCCACGCCATCCATCCCATCACCGGAAAGCCCGTGCCGCTGTTCGTCTCCGACTATGTGCTCATGGGCTACGGCACCGGCATCGTCATGGGCGTCCCCGGCCACGACCAGCGCGACTGGGACTTTGCCAAGGCCTTCGATCTGCCCATCATTGAGGTGGTCAAGGGCGGCGATGTGACGAAGGAGGCCTTTGTGGCCAAGGACGATTCCGCCGTCATGGTCAATTCCGATTTCCTCAACGGCATGACCGTGAAGGAGGCCATCCCCTTCATGAAGCAGTGGGTGGAGGACCACGGCATCGGCCGGCAGAAGGTCAATTACAAGCTGCGGGACTGGGTCTTCTCCCGTCAGCGCTATTGGGGCGAGCCCATCCCCCTGGTCCATTGCGAAAAGTGCGGCTGGGTGGCCATCCCCGAGGACCAGCTGCCCCTGCGCCTGCCGGAGGTGGATTCCTATGAGCCCACAGAAAGCGGCGAAAGCCCCCTGGCAAAATGCACCGACTGGATCAATACCACCTGCCCCTGCTGCGGCGGCCCCGCCCAGCGGGAGACGGATACCATGCCCCAGTGGGCCGGTTCCTCCTGGTATTATCTGCGCTACTGCGATCCCCACAACGACAAGGCCCTGGCCTCCAAGGAGGCGCTGGACTACTGGATGCCCGTGGACTGGTACAACGGTGGCATGGAGCACACCACCCTGCATCTGCTCTATTCCCGCTTCTGGTATAAGTTCCTTTACGATATTGGCGTCGTCCCCACCTGTGAGCCCTATCAGAAGCGCACCTCCCACGGCATGATCCTGGGCGAGGGCGGCATCAAGATGTCCAAGAGCCGGGGCAATGTGGTCAATCCCGACGATATCGTCCGGGAATACGGCGCAGACACCATGCGCCTTTACGAGATGTTCCTGGGCGACTTTGAAAAGGCTGCGCCCTGGGATCCCAAGGCCATCAAGGGCTGCAAGCGCTTTCTGGACCGGGTCTGGAACCTGAGCGAGAACCTGCAGGAGGGGGAGGAATATTCTCCCGCCAACGAGGCCGCCATCCATAAGACCATCAAAAAGGTGGGCGAGGACGCCGACAGCCTGAAGGCCAATACCGCCATCGCCGCCATGATGGGCCTTTTGAACCAGCTGGAGAAAAACGGCTGCAACAAGGCGGAGTTCCGCACCTTCATCACCATCCTCAATCCCTTCGCCCCCCATGTGACGGAGGAGATGAACGAGCTGCTGGGCGGGAAGGAGCCGCTGTGCCATGCGGCCTGGCCCGTTTACGACGAGAGCAAGACCGTGGACCAGAGCCTGGAGCTGGCCGTTCAGGTCAACGGCAAGGTCCGCTCCGTCATCACCGTGGCCGCCGAGGCCAGCGAGGACGAAATGCGGGAGACCGCCCTGGCCGACGCCAAGGTCCAGGCGGCGCTTTCCGGCATGCAGGTGGTCAAATCAATTGTTATTAAAAAGAAAATCGTCAATTTTGTGGTGAAACCGCAGTAAATCCCTTGACAAACGCGCCGGGCTTGCATATAATATACCTGTGATGCGTGTCATCGTTTTCTGTTCATGGAGGGAGGGAAGAAAATGTCTGAGATCCGTGTGAAACCGGATGAGTCTTTGGATAACGCGCTGCGTCGTTTTAAGCGCTCCTGCGCGAAGTCCGGTGTGCTTTCCGAACTCCGCAAGCGTGAGTGCTACGAGAGCCCCAGCGTCAAGCGCCGCAAGAAGAGCGAAGCCGCTCGCGCCAAGAAAAAAATGTATCGCTGAGTTGATCGTTTTTCCGGATGCCGCAGAGTTTTTCTGCGGCATCTTTTTTCAAACGGCTCTGGCCGTGACGGGAGGAAACAAGATGAAAAAAGTGTTCTGGGGCGTTTTGCTGGCCATGGTCGGCCTGCCCACCATCCTGCAGCTGCTGATGCTCTTTCTGCTGCCCCAGCTGATGACGGGGACGGCCGCCGCCGTTTCCACCCTGCTGCTGGGCCTTTTGCAGGCGCTGGGCTATTATCTGATCATGACCGCGGCGGCAGAGCTGCCCGGCGGCAACTGGGAATGGGCCTATAAGCTCTCCAAGATCCTCTGCGCCTATACGGTGGCGGTCGCTGTGGTGCAGCTGCTGCCCCTGTCGCTGCCCTCCGCGGTCTCCACCATCCTGTTTTATGTGACGGACTACAGCAGCTTCCTGGTGCTGTTTTTCATCATCCGCGGCGTGGCAGACCTGCAGTATGTGGCCCGGCGGGATCTGTATGCGGCGAAGATCAATACCTGCTTCACCGCCTGGGTGCTGCTGCAGCTGGTGGGGAGCTTTATCTCGCTGGTGTCGGTGGCCGCCATCGCCGCCTATATCTATATGCTGGTGCTGCTCTATAAGGCCGCCAAGGCCTACGACGGGCGCAACAGCAGCTTTTGAACCCCAAAAAAACAAAATAAAAAAAGGGCGCGGCCGGGAAGGCTGCGTCCTTTTGCTTTTTGGGAAAAAACTCAGGGCTGCTTGACGATCACATCCAGCGTCTCGTCGGAGCGGGCGCTGCCGGCAGGGGCCAGAAGACCAAGGCGGCAATCCGTTTCTGCCAGCGCGTGCCGCAGGGCGGAAAGATCCGCGTCGGAGGAGGCTGTGTCCACATAAAGCACATCAAAGTACTGGGCCAGCTCCATCACATCCTGCCCGGCTTCGCTGTCCAGCAGGTCCTGGGCCGCGTGATCTGTAAGCAGAAGTCCCAGGGGCAGCGCTGTCCCTTCAGAAAGCTGCCGCGCCAGCTCCGTCAGCGCCGCTGTCTTGGAGGGGGTGCCGCTCAGGTCGATGAGCTGGGTCTTTCCCACGGTGGGGAACTGAAACTCCGTCAGCACCACCTGACAAAAGCCCTGCGCCTCGCAGGCCGCCAGCTGGGCCAGCAGACAGGAGGCCGTGTCCTTGCCGGAGGGGTCGAACCAGGCGGAATAATCCCGATCCAACCAGGTGGCGCCGCTTTCCACCCGCAGAGCGGAGGCGCGATACAGCGTTCGGGGCCGTAGATTGTCCCGCAGGGCAGGCAGAATGGCCACGGGGGCCTCCGCCGCGGCGCGGTTGGCGTCGGAAAGGAGCGCTGCAAAGGTCTCCGCCTGCTCTGAGACGGCGCCCTGGGCCGCGCTGCCATCAGGCAGCAGGGAAGCGCCCTCTCCGTCCTTCACCAGGATCGCCAGCTGCTGCAGTCCGCTGTCCCGCAGGTCGGTCATGACGGCGGCATAGTCCTCCAGAAGGGCCGTCCCCTCCGCATACTGCGCAAAGATCGGGGCCGCAGAGGGCGTCTCCGATGTGTCAGGAACCGGAGGCTCAGGATCCTCGATGGTCAGATCAAAATCCTCCTCTGCCGGGTCTGCCGGGGGCGCTTTACCGTCCTGTTCGCCGGGCTGCTCCTGTTGGTCGGAGGACGCCGGTTCCCGGAAGGGAAAGTGGAGCCATTCCGGCAGGTCGGCTCTACGGCTGTAGAGCCAGAGCCCGCCGGCCGCCAGCGCCAGCACCAGAAGCAAAAGAAGCATCCCCAGCAGGATATGCCTTTTTTTTCGACGGCGGGAGCCGGTGTAGCGACGATAATATCCCATAGGCGTCATCTCCCTTCTTGTATCAGAACGCGATCACTTTTTGTTGCGGCCAACAGCTTTTGCGGGGCGTTTTCCTGTCGAACGGCGCGCAGGAGCAGACGCTTCGGCGGGAGCAGCCTGCGCAGATCTGGAACGGGTCGGAGCGCTGCGCCACCAGGGCTTGGCATCCAGATGGAGGATGCGATCCGCCAGAAATACCAGCGCATTCATGATCAAAACAGCATACCAGACACCCTCTGGCGCCCCGCCGTGATAGCGCAGCAGCACCGTCAGCGCGCCGCAGCCGATGCCGTAAAGCACCTGGCCCAGGGGCGTTACCGGGCTGGTGGTGTAATCGGTAATCAGGAAGAAGGCCGCCAGCACCGCGCCGCCGGAGACCAGCTCATAGGCCATCCAGAGCAGCGGCCCCTGATTGCCCTTGCTGAAGACATAGGTCAGAAACGCCATGGTCCCCAAAAAGGCCAGCGGCATCCGCAGGGGGATCACCCGGCGAAACAGCAGCCAAAGCCCGCCGGCCAGCAGCGCAAAGGCAGAGACCTCGCCCAGACAGCCGCTGACCATGCCCAGAGCGGTGTTGGCCAGAGAGGTCTCGGGCAGCTGCCCGCTCTGCAGGATGGAAAGGGTGGTGGGCTCCGCCGCGATCTCGCCGCAGGAGGCGAAGATGGGCAGCAGCGTCCGCGCCCGGCAGAAGGTGGACATGGCGCCGGGGAAGCAGATGGCCAGCAGCGCCCGGCCGCAGAGGGCAGGGTTCAGGGCGTTTTTGCCCAGCCCGCCGGGAAGCCCCTTCACGATGACGACGGCGAAGAAGTCCGCCAGCAGCACCATCCACCATTCCACCGTCACCGGCAGCGTGCAGCACAGCAGCATTCCCGTCACCGCCGCGGAAAGGTCGGAGACCCGGGCCTTTTTCCAGACGATCTTTTGAAGCAGCCATTCAAAGCAGACGCACCCCGCCACCGAGACGGCCATCAGCGCCAACGCCCGCAGACCGAAGAGAAACACAGCCAGCGCCAGCGCCGGCAGCAGGCCGATGATCACATCCAGCATGATCTGCCGGGTGGATTGCTCGCTGCGCAGGAAGGGGGCGGAACTGGTTTTTACATGAGAGAGATCATACATAGCGTTTGCCTCACTTTTGCTTGCGCGCATCCATCACGCGCTGTTTTCCCCGGCGGATATTCTGCATCAGGGGCATCTTGCCGGGGCAGACATATTGGCAGGCGCCGCATTCCGTGCAGTCCAGGATCCGATAATCCCGCAGGAGCGAGAGCCGGCCCCGCTCCCCCAGCCGGGAGAGGGAAAGGGGGATCAGCTGCTGGGGACAGGCCTCCACGCAGCGGCCGCAGCGGATGCAGGCGGGCGTCTCCGAATCCCGCTCCTCCTCCTGACCGAAGGCCAGAAAGCCGCCGGTGGTCTTGAGGACGGGGATATCCAGCCGGGTCTGCGGCAGGCCCATCATGGGTCCGCCTAGGATCAGCCGGGTGGGCGGCTCCAAAAATCCGCCGCAGGCGTCGATAAGGGCCTCCACCGGCGTGCCGATGCGGCATTCCAGATTTTTCGGGTTGGCCACGGCGCTGCCGGAGACGGTGACGATCCGGCGGATATCCGGCATGCCGCCGGTAAACAGACGGTAGACCGCCGCCGCCGTGTCGATGTTGAAGACCACGCAGCCCGCGTCCAGCGGGCCCTTGCCGGAGGGGATGCTCCGCCCCGTGAGGGATTCCGTCAGCTGCCGCTCCATGCCCTGGGGATATTTGCTCACCAGCGAGCACAGCTGGACGGAGCCGTCTTGGGGGAGACATTCCCGCAGCTTGGGGAAGGCGTCCTGCTTGTTGGCCTCCACGCCCAGGATCACCCGGCGTACGCCCAGGATCCGGGAAAGCAGGCTGCCGCCGCCGATGACCTCCCAGGGATATTCCAGCAGGATCCGGTGGTCGGAGGTCAGGTAAGGCTCGCTTTCCGCGCCGTTGAGCAGGATGGTATCGGCCCTGCCCCGGGCGGCCGCCAGCTTTGCGGCGGTGGGCAGGCCCTGATTGCCGTGGCACACGATGCCGGACCGGGCCAGCAGCTCCAGCGCTTCCTCCGCCGTCAGCGAATCCACATCCGCCGGGCGAATGGCGGGGTCGGGCTCGTCCAGCAGGTCGTTTTCAATGACGATGCTCATGGTCTCGCCGCCGTAAACATCGGGCCGGGGCTCAATGGCCGTCACCGTTCCGGAAACGGAGGCATGGATGGGGGCGGAGCGTGGAGAAGCCGCTTCTGCGATCTGCTGCCCCAGCAGGACCCGCTGGCCCACGGAAACGATGGGCTGGCAGGGCGCATCCGGCCGCAGCGCCAGCGGCAGGACCAGCTCTTTTACCGGCGGCAGAAGCTCGATGGCCTTGCCCCGGGTAAGACTTTTATGATCGTCGGCATAGATGCCGCCTTTGAATGTACGCGCCATAGTTTCACCTCGATCTTGATAAACATACTTATTATATACAGAAATCGGGAGAATCTCAACCGCTTCCCGCGAAAAAGCGTGGCGGAAGTTGTAAACTTTCCTGTATTCGCCGGCCCGCGCCCCGGCGGCGGGCCTTTTGGCGCATAACCGGCCCGCCCGGCGCATAGGCTCGAAGCAGGAGGGATCGGAATGAAAGGAAAGCGTGAATGGAATCTGGATCATGCCTATCTGGCCGTGATGTGCGTCAGCCTGATCTGCTGTCTGACGCTTTTGGGCAGCGTCGTGCTGGATCGCCCGCTGACCGCCCGGACGGAGGACCATGTGCCTGTGCTCCGGCTGGAGCAGGAGGGGGAGCACGGGAGCCTTCCCGCCGCAGAGACGGAGCAGCCCGGGGAAGCGCTCTGGGAGACGGCCCTGCCCCAGAGCGGCGTTTTGCTCACCGGGGCGCGGCTGCAGGCGCTGCTGGAGGAGGCCCTGCCGGAGGATTTCCCGGCGGAGCGCATCGGGGTGGAGCTGGAGGATGGGCTGCTGGAGCTGGAAATGGCCGTGCGGCGGCAGACGCTCATCGCCTATCTGAAGCAGCGGGGGGCAAGGTTCAGCCTGGCCCAGTCGCTGGCGCTGAAGCTCCTGCCCTCGCAGCTGCAGGCGAAGGCGACCTTTGCCGTGGCGGCGGACGAAGCGGGGCTGCATTTCACGCCCCTGTCGCTGCAGGCGGGGGAGAAAAGCATCGCCCTTTCCGGCCTGCCGCAGGATGTGTTCGGCGCGGTGGATCAGGCGGCAAACAGCGCGCTGGCCGGCCGGGATATCCGCTTTTCCTCCGCGCAGTGGACGGAGGAGGGTCTGCTGCTGCAATAGCGCTGTCCGCGGGAAGAAGGAATTCTTCCCGTTTTTTTCGTCCAAAAACAGCAATGTTTAAGATTTCGTTACGAAATTCTTTTGGTTTTCCTGAAAAAATTAGTTGCAATCCGGCGGGGGCATGCTACAATATTCTTCAGACGCGCTGAAAAGGCGCGCATTTTTCAAAATCGTTTTGCAGGCGCGGGCAAACAAGGGGACCGCGCCGGGAAGGAGCCGTTATGTTTCGATTTTCCGTTCCGTGCCTGATGGGTGTGGAGGGACTGGTGGCAGATGAGCTGAAGTTCAAGGGCTTTCAACAGGTGGAGGCCGAAAATGGCAGAGTGCTGTTTTCCGGTGACGAGGCGGAGTGCGCCCGGGCCAATCTTTTGCTCCGCTGCGGCGAGCGGGTGCTGCTGCGGCTGGCAGAGTTTACGGCCAGGAGCTTCGATGCACTGTTTGAGGGTGTCCGCGCCATTCCATGGGAGGACTATATTGGCTCCGGCGAGGCCTTTCCCGTCAAGGGCTTTTCCATTCATTCCCAGCTCCATTCCGTGCCGGACTGCCAACGCATCATCAAGAAGGCCGCAGTGGAGCGGCTCAAGATGATCTATCGTACCGACTGGCTCAAGGAGGACGGCGTGAAGCACCAGATCCAGTTCAGCCTGCTCAACGACCGCTGCGAGATCTTTCTGGATACCACCGGCGCGCCGCTGTATAAGCGGGGCTATAAGCTGGAGCAGAACGAAGCCACTCTGCGGGAGACGCTGGCGGCGTCGATCGTGAAGGTGGCCCGCTGGCGGGGGCGGGAGGACCTGATCGACCCCTTTTGCGGCAGCGGAACGCTGGCCATCGAAGCGGCTCAGGCGGCGCTGAATATCGCCCCGGGACAGGACCGGGAGTTTGACGCCGCCCACTGGAACGCGGCCTTTGCCGATGCCTTTGCCCGGCAGCGGGAAGCGGCCAGAGCCGCCGCGCGGCACGAAAAGCTGCCTATCCTTGCTTCGGACAAAGATCCCAACTGCGTCCGCCTCACCCGGGAAAACGCCGCCCGGGCCGGCGTGGGCGACTGCATGGAATATGCCGTGCAGGACGCGCTGGAGATCGACTGGCGCGCCCGCTCCGGCGTGATGCTGGCAAACCCGCCCTATGGCGTCCGGATGCTGGAGCTGCAGCAGGCAAAGGAGCTTTACAGGGCCCTTGGCAGAGCTATGAAGGGCAGCGCAGTCAAGAAGTATATCATCTCCTCCGATGAGCACTTCGAGGAGGATTTTGGCCAGCGAGCCGATAAGCGCCGTAAGCTGTATAACGGCATGATGAAATGCAATCTTTATATGTATTTTAAGGGGGACGCGGCATGGCAGCGGTAAAGCATATCTTCATCATCAATCCCGCCGCCGGCAAGTGCGACAGAACCAATCAGGTGGCCGCCAGCATCCGGGCCGCGGCGATGGAGCTGGGGGTGGATTATGAGATCCTCACCACGGAATACCCCCGCCACGCCGTTTCCCAGGTCCGCCAGAAGGCGGAGGAATATCCGGACCGTCCCCTGCGGTTTTATGCCTGCGGCGGCGACGGCACGCTGAATGAGGTGGCCGCCGGGGCGGCGGGCCTGCCCAATGTGGCCATCACCCATTATCCCACCGGCAGCGGCAACGATTTTATCAAGCTTTTCGGGGCAGACTGCCGGGCCTTTTCCGATCTGAAGAGCCTGATCTGCGGCAAGGAGCTGGAGCTGGATTATATGGAGACCGACCGGGGCATCTCCCTGAATGTGTTCAGCGTGGGCGTAGACGCCCGCATCGCCGACGGTATGCAGAAATACAAGCGCATCCCCGCCCTGCAGGGCAAGACGGCCTATAATATCTCCACGGTGGAAAACCTGCTGCGGGGCCTCAGCGAGCCCTACGAGATCCTGGTGGACGGCCAGCGCTTTGAGGGGAAATACTGCCTTGTGCTGGCGGGCAACGGCCGCTTTTACGGCGGCGGTGCAAACCCCGTTCCGGAGGCCGACCCCACCGACGGCCTGCTGGATGTCCTGCTGGTGAAGGATCTGAGCCTGCTGAAGGCTTCGCAGGTCATCGGCGGCTACATGAGCGGGCGCCACAGCAGCTATCCCCAGTATATCACCAAGTTCCTGGCGACGGAGCTCACCGTCCGCCACCGTCAGGGCAAAAGCATGACCATCAATCTGGACGGCGAGATCGTCCACGCCAGCGAGGTCACCCTCCGGCTGGCGAAGGATAAGCTGCGCTTCGTCATCCCCCAGAGCGCCCAGCTCCTCCCGCCCCGGACGGCCCAGTGACCGCCACACCAAAAACCGAAATCTTTCCTCGCGCAAGGCCGCATAAGCGGCCTTTTTTGCTGCCCGGTTCTATTCCGCCGGGGCGGCGCATATCTATGGTCAAGCGGAAAAGAGGTGGACAGGATGGAAGAATGCGGCCTGTATCTCGGCAGGCAGGAGGTGGGCCGGCTCCGGTGGGAGCGGCGGCAAAGCAGGCTCTGGCTGGAGGCGAGCTGCCCCTATGTGCCGGAGCAGATCTACCGCCTGGTGGTGGAGACGGAAACGGGGCTCCGCCCGCTGGGGGTGATGCTGCCGGAAAACGGCCTTTTCGTGCTGCGCCGGGAAATACCGGCAGGAGAAGCGCCGCTGCGCGCCGTTCTGGACCGGTCCCGTCCGGGGGAGAGCCATCTGCCGGGGCTCCCGCTGGCGGCCTCCGCCTTTTCCCCTGCGGCGGAGGAAGAGCCGCTGCTGCTGGCCTGCGCCTGGGCGGGCGCGCTGGAGAGCGCAGACTTTCTGGATACGCACTATGTGCGCTTTCCGCTGGAGCTGGGCGGGGCCTGCCCCTTTGCGCCGTATTTCTGCCTGACGGAGGTCCTGGAGACAGACGCAGGCTGCTGGGGCGTTTTTTGCAGAAAAGGGGAGGGCGATTACCAGCCGCTTTTTCCCCGTTCCGCCGAAAAAGACAGGCTTCGCGGGCCGGATGGCTTATGCTGAAACAGGAGGCGATGGGATGCGGGTGGTTTATATCGACCGGCTGTTTCTGCTGAATCTGGCGGCGGACTATTTTCTTTTGCTGCTGACGGCCCGGCTGGGCGGCGTCTATCCCCGGCGGCTGCGGCTGCTGGCGGGAAGCGCCGTGGGAGCGGTGCTGGCGGTGCTGCTTTATTTTCCCCGGCTTCCCGTGCTTTTGAGCCTGCCGGTGCGGTGCGGCGTCTGTCTCTGCGTGGCGCTGACGGCCTTCGGGCAGAAAAGCGGACGGCAGCTCTGGCGGCTCTGCGGCCTGTTCACCGGGGCGACGCTGGTGCTGGGAGGCTGTATGCTGGCGCTGAGCCTGGCGCTGCGGCGGGAGGGAATGCTGCAGAATGGCTTCCTTTATTCTGAAATATCAGCGCCTGTAATGTTTATCAGCTTTCCGGCGGTCTACCTGCTCTCCGCCTATGTTCTGGGCCGGGGCAGGGCCGATGTGGGCCGCAGCACCCGGGAGCTGCGCTTCCTTCTGGGGGAGCGGAGCCTTTCCCTCCGGGCGCTGAACGACAGCGGCAACCTGCTGCGGGATCCCTTCAGCGGGAGCCGGGTGATCGTTTTGTCGGCGGGAGAAGCGGCGGCGCTGTTTCCGGAAAAGGCGGCGGAGTTGCTGCGCCGGGGCGGCGACCCCCAGCAGCTGCTGCCGGAGCTGAAGGCCCTGTGCGCCGCGCCCCTCTGGCTGCTGCCGGCAAAAACCGCGGGGCAGAGCGCGCTGCTGCTGATCTTCCGCCCGGACAAGGTCTTTCTGGACGGCAGGGAAGCGCAGGGCTATGTGGCGGGCCTGACCATGGAGCCCATGTATCTCGGCGGCGACTGCCGGGCATTGATCGGAGTGTGAATTATGAAGCGGATCGCGGCATTTTTTCAAAAAATCATCTGTAAAATTAAACTGCTTTACAGCAATGAGATCTACTATATCGGCGGCTCGGATGTTTTGCCGCCGCCCCTGAGCGCCGAGGAGGAGCGGGCCCTGCTGGAGCATTACGACGGCACCCAGCGGGACATCCGTCAGCTGCTCATCGAGCGCAACCTGCGGCTGGTGGTCTATATCGCCCGGAAGTTTGAAAACACCGGCGTTGGCCTGGAGGATCTGATCTCCATCGGCACCATCGGCCTGATCAAGGCCGTCAATACCTATCGCAGCGACAAAAACGCCAAAATGGCCACCTACGCCTCCCGCTGCATCGAAAACGAGATCCTCATGTATCTGCGCAAGAGCGTCAACCAGCGGGCGGAGGTCTCCATCGACGAGCCGCTGAACACCGACTGGGACGGCAACGAGCTGCTGCTCTCCGATATTCTGGGGACGGAGCCGGACTGCGTCATGCGGCCGGTGGAGGACGATGTGGAAAAGCAGCTGCTGCAAAGCCTGCTGCGCCAGCTGCCGGAGCGGGAGCGGGGCATCATCGTCATGCGCTTCGGTCTGGCCGGCGGCGAGGAAATGACCCAGAAGGAGGTGGCCGACCGGCTGGGCATCTCCCAATCCTATATCTCCCGGCTGGAAAAGCGCATCATCCAGCGGCTGAAAAAGGAGCTGCTCCGGGCGCTTTGACGGATCCGCCCGTTTTTTGACGAACGACAGCCGCCCAAAGGCTGCATGAAAAAAATCCCAGACGGCAATCCTATGGTCAAACGGCGAAAGGATGTGTCGGGAATGCAGACAAAGGTGGAGCTCTGCGGCGTCAATACCGCCAAGCTGAAGGTGTTAAAGAGCGATGAGACGCTGGAGCTCATCCGCCGGGCCCAGGCCGGCGACGGGGCCGCAAGGGACCGGGCCGTCACGGGAAATCTCCGGCTGGTGCTCTCGGTGGTACAGCGGTTTGCCAGCCGGGGCGAGCCCATGGACGATCTGTTTCAGGTGGGCGTCATCGGGCTTCTGAAGGCCATCGACCATTTCGACACCAGCCAGCCGGTGCGGTTCAGCACCTATGGCGTCCCCATGGTCATCGGCGAGATCCGCCGCTATCTGCGGGACGGCAGCCGCATCAAGATCAGCCGCAGCATGCGGGACAACGCCTACCGGGCCCTGACCGCCAAGGAAAAGCTCACCGGCCAGCTCCAGCGGGAGCCTACGGTGGAGGAGATCGCCCGGGAGATCGACCTGCCCCGGGAGGAGGTCATCTTTGCGCTGGACGCCATCGCGGACCCGGTCTCCCTTTACGACCCGGTGTTTCAGGAGGGGGGCGACGCCATCTGCGTCATGGATCAGGTCCGGGACGAGCGCAGCACCGATGACAGCTGGCTGGATCAGATCGCCATGAAGCAGGCCATGGAGCAGCTCTCGCCCCGGGAAAAGCGGATCCTGGCCCTGCGGTTTTACGACGGCAAGACCCAGATGGAGGTCTCCGCGGAGGTGGGCATCAGTCAGGCCCAGGTCTCCCGGCTGGAGAAGAACGCCATCCATGCCATGCGCCGGAGCTTTCAGGACAAAGCAACGTGAGAGAAGCCCCCTTCCGAAAGGAAGGGGGCTTTTCCTTATCCCTTCCCCTGCAGCTGCCTCAGAAGGGCATGTCCCGCCTGGCGGTGGAGGGAAAGGACGGTGCCAAGCAGCAAAAAGAGGATCAGAGCGCCTGTCGCCAGGGATACGGCAGCCACGGGGAAGTCCACCGCCAGCGGCTGCTCTGCCGCAAGGCCCTGCAGCGTCCGAGCCGCCCGGTCCCTGCCGTGAGCGCAGGC
>USML01000030.1 GCA_900555855.1 uncultured Eubacteriales bacterium
ACCACACCCATCCCCCTTTGTCAACTCTTTTTTTCATCTTTTTTCATCTTTTTGAAAAGGCTGGCTTTTTTCAACAAAAAGCCCGAGAGTTTTTACTTTCTTCCACTTACTATATATGTATTTGCCTCAATATCCCCGGATCTCCAGAGAATCGTCGTCGCCCTTGGCCTTGGTGATCCGGCGGATCTCCACATAATATTTCACATCCGGACTCACCTCCACGGCCACCCGTTCGCCCTCGTGATGGCCCAGTAGCGCCTTGCCCACCGGCGAATCCTTGCTGACGATGCCGTGCATGGCGTCCTGCCGCAGCGCCGTGGAGACCCGCAGGGTCTTTTCCTGCTTTAGATTTTCCAGGTAGACCAGCACCTCGTCAAAAAGCCCCACGCCCTCGCTCTGCTCGAAGGGGATCACCTTTGCCGTCTCGATCATCCTGCGCAAGTAACGAATGCGGCTGTCGTTGCGGTTTTTCTCCCGCTTGGCCGCCTTATATTCAAAATTTTCGCTGAGATCGCCCCATTCCCGCGCCGTCTGCACATCCTCGATGAGCTTGGGCCGCAGCTGCGTCAGACGATAGTCGATCTCCTCCTGCATCTTTTTGATGTCTACCTCCGTCAGCTCGTCATACATACCGATCCCTCACTTTCCATAAGTGCTCAGCAGCAGCCGATGGTCCTGCATCAGCTGCACCGCCGTTCCCGCGCCTGCGGTGACGCAGATATAGTGCTTGCCGGAAGCGCCCGTTCCATAGCTCACCAGACAGTTTTTGCTCTGGCGGATATAGCCGTTTTTGCAGGCGGTGACGGTAAAGCCCTCCGGCTGCTTTTCCTGAAACCAATCCAGATATTTGTTCCGCAGGACGATGCCCTCCGGCTGGCTCTCCGTGGCCGCGGTGGTATGATCCACCGTGGAAAGCACCTCCCTGCAGAGCGCCTCCTCCATGGCCGCCGCCATAATGGCCGCCATATCCCGGGCAGTGCAGGTGTTGTCTGCGGCAAACAGGCCGCTGGTGTTTGCAAAATGGGTCTTTTCCGAAAGGCCAAGCTGCCGCGCCTTTTCGTTCATCCGTTCCACAAAGGCCCGCTCCGAGCCGCAAAGGCTCTCGGCCACGGCCCCGGTGGCGTCGCCCGCCGACCGCAGCGCCGCAGCATAGCAGTATTCCCGCAGGGTCAGGCTCTCCCCCGCCGCAACGCCGGTAAGCGTCGCCCCTTCCCGATAGAGGGGATCCAGGATCTCCTGGGTCATGGTGAAGGGCGCATCCAGATCATCCGCAAGCTCCGCCGCCGTCAGGAGCGTCATCACCTTGGTCATGGACGCAGGGTAAATGGCCTCGTCCGGGGCCTTGGCCGCAGTCAGAATGCCGTCCTCCACGCAGAACACCGCGCAGCTCTGGCTGTTGACCTCCTCGCCCACCAGCGCCATCTCCGGCCCGTCGGCAGGCGGGGATTGCTCCGGCTCCTCCGGAAGCGCCGGCGCCGTCTGCGGAACGGAAAGCGTGGAAAAATCCGGCAGCGCCAGCAGCTCCGCGCCCATCACCGGTTCCGGCGCTCTGCCCGCCCGGATCAGGGCGGAGACCCCCAGCCCAACGCCGCCGACCAGCGTCAGCGCCGCTATCGCCAAAACACTCTGCCGCAGCAGCGCCTTTCTTCTTCTTTTCCGTTGTCTGGAGGTGCGATACGGCATGGATGTCCACGGCTCCTTTTCGTTTCCTGCGTTTCCCGCAAACAGTAGTATACTGCACCTTTGCTGAAAAAACACGCACTTTTTCGCAAATTCAGAAACCGCTGGTAAAATTTCATTTTTCCCATCGCCCTCTTCCGGATTTTATGCTATACTGTCTTCAGAAAAAAGCGCGGCGCCGGTGCTGCCGGCGCTTCAGAGAGGGGATCTTTGTTATGAAAGCAGAGGAGCTTTGCTTCTGCGGCAGCGGCCTGCCCTATGGGCAGTGCCATCAGAAGGTGATGGAGCGGCTTTCTGCCCTCCACGCCAAAGGCGTCAGCGTCCCCCGGCAGGATATGCTGAAAAACGCAAAGCAGATCGAGGGCATCCGCCGGGCCTGCGCGGTCAATTCTCAGGTCCTGGATCAGGTGGCCCAAAGCCTTCAGGTGGGCATGACCACCCAGGACATCGACGACATCGTAGACAGCACGACCCGCCGGCTGGGCGGCATCCCTGCGCCGCTGAACTACGAGGGCTTCCCGAAAAGCGTCTGCACCTCGGTGAACGACCAGATCTGCCACGGCATCCCCAGCGACAAGGTGGTCCTCCGGGCAGGGGACATCGTCAATGTGGACTGCACCACCATCGTAGACGGCTATTACGGCGACGCCTCCCGGATGTTTACCCTCGGCCCCCTGTCTCCCGTGGCGGAAAAGCTGGTGCGGGTGACGCAGGAAGCGGTGGAGCTGGCCATCTCCCATCTGGAGCCCTGGTGCCATCTGGGCGACATCGGATACTATATTTATAACCACGCCCGGCAAAACGGCTTTTCCGTAGTGCGGGAGATCGGCGGCCACGGCTGCGGTCTGGCCATGCACGAGGATCCCTATGTGTGCCATATCGGCGCGCTGCACAAGGGCATGGTGCTGGCTCCGGGGATGTGCTTCACCATCGAGCCCATGCTTTGCCAGGGCTCGCCCCGGTTCCGGGTGGACAAACGCGACGGCTGGCAGGTCTATACCGCCGACGGCGGACTTTCCGCCCAGGTGGAGCATATGGTGCTCATCACCGAGACCGGCGTCGAAGTGCTCTCCAAATAAAAAAGAATCAAACGATCCTGTTCTCACAGATCATTGGGAGGTATATGAATATGAAAAAGACCGTTCGTTGGGACAATCTCACCGCGCCCCAGCTTGCAAAGCTGGCGGAAGAAAACGCCGTCGTCCTGCTGCCCACCGGCTCCACCGAGCAGCACGGCCCCCATCTGCCCGTAGGCTGCGACGCCATCCTTGCCACCTGGTTTGCCGAGCGGGCCGCCGCCGGCCTGCTGGAAAAGGGCGTTCCCGCCGTGGTCGCCCCCACCTTTGCCATCGCAAACTCCATGCACCATATGCATTTCCCCGGCAGCCTGAGCCTGCATCCCCGGACCTATATGCAGGCGCTGGAGGAGCAGTGCGCCGCCATCGCTTCCCACGGCTTCCGCCGCATTGCCATCATCAACGGCCACGGCGGCAACACCGCCCCCACCAAGGCTGCGCTGGTGGATATCAATATCCGGCTGGGCTTCCCGGTCTATTTTATGGATTATATCGTGGTAGATGAAGCGCCCTTCCTGGAAAGTCAGAAGGGCATGAACCATGCCTGCGAGAGCGAGACCTCCCTGATGCTGGCCTATGACGAGACGCTGGTGGATCCCATCTACCGGGAGACCCGGGGCAACCCCAACGACTGCACGGTCTATGAGGATCAGGGCCTGATCTCCACCTTCCACCGGATGGAGGCCCACACGGAAAACGGCGTCATGGGCAACAGCTATCTGGCCACCAAGGAAAAAGGCCAGGCGCTGGCGGAGGCCACCACCCGCAAGCTGGTGGAAATTCTCTCTGACGAGCGCATCTGGGGCCTGCCGGTCTGAGAATTTTTTGTTTTTTCCTTGCGCCGCTGCCCGTCCGGTGGTAAAATAAAGGATACGATTTTTCCAAAATGAAACCGAGGTGGATCCCTTGCAGACGACCATCCGCGGCCTCCGCACCCATTACATCCTCCAGCCCGGCCAAAAGGAGACCGTTTTGTTCCTCCACGGCTGGGGCGCGGAGATCGGGCTGTATCAGCCCATTTTCGACCTGCTGCAGTCGCTGGGCTACGGCGTGGCCGCCTTTGATATGCCCGGCGTCGGCGGGACAGAGGAGCCCCAGGCCCCGCTGACCCTCTCGGATTATGTAGACTTTACGCTGGACTTTTGCCGGGAGATCGGACTGGAGCAGGGCGTCCTCATGTGTCATTCCAACGGAGGGCGCATCGCGCTCCGTCTGCTTTCCGATCCTGTCTGCCCCCTTCGCTGTGAAAAAGCCGTCCTGATGGATGCCGCAGGCATCCCGCTGCCCAAGTCCGCCGCCCAAAGGCTGAAAAACCGCGGCTATCATCTGTTGAAAACGCTGGGCACCGGCAAGCTCACCGGGCCGCTGTTCGGCGAGCTTTATGAGGAAGCCCGGGACCGGCGCGCCTCCGCCGACTACAAGGCGGCCACGCCGGTGATGCGGCAGACCATGAACAATCTTCTCCCCGTGGATCTGCGCAGCTGTCTGCCCCAGATCCGGGCGCAGGTGCTGCTGATCTACGGCGAAAACGACACGGCCACCCCGCCGGAGTGCGGCAGGATCCTGGAGCAGGGCATCCCCGGCGCGGGTCTGGCCCTGATCCGGGGGGCGGGGCATTTTTCCTACGCTGACAACTGGCCCCAGTTTTCCGCCGTGCTCAAGGCGTTTCTCTGACTTCATCCCGAAGGAGGGCTTTTCCCTATGACCTGGACCTGTCTGGCCCCGCTGGCGGCGGCGCTGTTTTGCTGCGGCTTTTTCGCCTTCCGGCAGGCGCTGCATCTGTTTCAGCTAAGCTCCTATCAGGACGGCTCCTATCTCAAGGCCGTCAAGACCCACAAAAAGGACTTCCGAAGCATCCGGCGCATCCTTCCCTGCATCGTCATGCTGCTGGGCGCGGTGAGCTTTTCCTCCATGCCCTGGATGACGCTGGCGGGGATGCTGCTCTATCTGCTGCTGAACCGGCCGAAAAAGGCCAAAAAGCCGCTGGTCTATACCGCCCGGGTAAAGCGCCTGCTGTGCTGTGCCGGCATTCTGGCGGTTTTGTGGCTGCTGCTGCTGAATTATGCCTCCACCTGCCTGCTCTATACAGCTCTGGTACGCCAGAGCGCCGCGCTGGCCCGCTGGAGCCTTTTGCTGCCGGTGCTGGCCGTGGTCCTGACCATCCTCTGGGAGCACCGGCTGGTGCTGCTCTGCAATGACCTGATGTCTCCCATCGAGCACGCCATTTCCTACCACTATTATAAGGATGCCCAGCGCATCTTGGAGAGCATGCCGTCGCTTACCGTCATTGGCATCACGGGCAGCTACGGCAAGACCAGCACCAAGTATTTTCTGGAGCGGCTGCTTTCCCTGCGCTACAATGTTTATATGACTCCCGGCAATTACAACACCACGCTGGGTGTGGTCCGGGCCATCCGGGAGGGGCTTCGCCCCACCCACCAGATCTTCCTCTGCGAGATGGGCGCCCGCCATGTGGGCGATATCGCGGAGATCTGCCAGCTGGTCCATCCGTCCATGGGCATCATCACCTCCGTCGGCCCCCAGCATCTGGACACCTTCGGCACCCTGACCAATGTTCTGAACACCAAGCTGGAGCTGGCTGCCGCCGTCAAGGGCAAAGGCCCTGTGTTTCTGAACTTCGACAGCGTCCCACTGGCGAACCACGCCCCCCAGCAGCAGGTGATCTCCTACGGGCAGGAGGGCGTCCACTATCACCTCTCCGACCTGCGCATTGACGAAAACGGCTCCCGCTTCACTGTCACTGCCCCCGACGGCCAGCGCCAGAGCTTTTCCACCCGCCTTCTGGGGCAGGCCAATGTGCAGAACATCTGCGGCGCCATTGCCGTGGCCAACACGCTGGATATCCCGCTGGCCCAGCTTGCCCCTGCCGTGCGGCAGCTGGAGGGCGCGCCCCACCGGCTGCAGCTGCTGCGCCAGCCGGGGCTGACGATCATCGACGACGCCTACAATTCCAACCCCGCCGGAGCGAAAAACGCGTTGGAGACCCTGGCCCTGTGCCGCGGGCTTCGCATCGCCGTGACGCCGGGGCTGGTAGAGCTGGGGGAGCAGGAGCAGGAATATAACGAGGCGCTTGGCCGGCAGGCCGCCGCCTGCTGCCACTGGCTCATCACCGTGGGGGACCAGCCTCGCACCGAGGCCATCCGTCAGGGCGCCCGCGAGGGCGGTCTGCATCGGGACCGGATCCTGGAGGCAAAGACCGTCCAGCAGGCTATGGAGCTGGCCCGGGGCCTCCCCGCAGAGGAGGGCAGGTTCGTCCTGCTGCTCAACGATCTTACAGACAATTACTGATCCTATCAAAAGAAAAGAGGCAAGCTTATGGCAAAGTCCAAACGCTCCGGCAAAAAAGGGCCGGCGCCCCGCGCCGCCCGTCCGAACCCCCGCTCCATGCCCATGCGCGACCAGATCCGCGCCAAGGCCGACGCCATCTCCGCCGCCGTGGCCCGGGTGGATCAGAAGATCAACCGGATCCTGCTGGTGCTGCTGCTGGTGCTGGCCGTGCTGTGGATCGCAAAGCCGGCGGTCTTCGGCCTGATCTGCCGCTACGCCATCATCATGCTGCTGGGCTTTTCCATGACCCTCAACGGCTTGGCAGGCTACCGCAAGTCCCGCTGGGCGGGCTTTTTCCTGATGGCCTTCGGCACCATTCTGTTCCTCGGCAATCTGTTTATGCTGATATCGCAGCTTGCTGCGTGAGCAGCCGGCTCCGGGAGGTTTGATTTATGATCGCAAGGATCCGCGCAGGCGTTTTTTTCGGCGGCCCCAGCGTTGAGCATGAGGTTTCCGTCATCACGGCCATGCAGGCCATCGGGGCACTGGACCCGCAAAAATATCAGGTGATCCCCGTCTATGTGTCCAAAAACGGCGATTTTTACACCGGGGAGCATCTTTCCCGGCTGGAAAGCTTCCGGGATATCCCTGCCGCCATTGCAAAGGCGACGCCGGTGCTGCTGGTCCGGGAGGGCAAGGATGCGGCGCTGATCCCCGCCCGGCCGAAGCGCTTCGGCAAAAATCCCGTGCAGGTGCTGGATGTGGCGCTGCCCATCTTCCACGGCACCGGCGGCGAGGACGGCGTCATGCAGGCGCAGTTTGAGCGGCTTGGCCTGCCCTACGCCGGGCCGAATGTGACCGCCAGCGCCATCGGCATGGACAAATGGGCCTCCAAGGCCCTGTTCCGCATGAGCGGGCTGCCCTGTCTGCCCGGGGCGCGGCTGCACAAAAGCGTCTACTACGCCGATCCTCAGCAGGCCGTCTCCCGGCTGGAGCAGGAGATCGGCTATCCCATGGTCATCAAGCCCTACAATCAGGGCAGCAGCGTCGGCATCCACAAATGCCGGGACGCCGCCGCTCTGCAGGAGGGCCTGGAGGACGCTTTCCTTTACAGCGCCTTCGTCCTGGCGGAGCCTGCGGTGCAGCATCTGCGGGAGATCAACTGCGCCGTTTTGGGCGACGACGAAAGCGCCCGGGCCAGCGTCTGCGAGGAGCCGCTGAACGCCACGGACATTCTCACCTATGCCGACAAATACCAGTCCGGCGGCAAGGGCAAGCTGGGCGGCAAGACCGGCGGCAGCAAGGGGATGCAGTCCCTTTCCCGTCAGGTGCCCGCGCCGATCTCTCCGGAGCTGACGGCAAAGATCCGGCAGCTGGCCATAGACGCCTTCCACGCCATTGGCGCCGCAGGCTGCGCCCGCATCGACTTTTTGATGGACGGAGAGACCCAGGAGGTCTGGATCAACGAGATCAACACCATCCCCGGCTCGCTGGCCTTTTATCTCTGGGAGGCCTCCGGCCTGCCCTTCCCCCAGCTGATGGAGGAGCTTGTCTCGCTGGCGCTGAAGCGCCGCCGGGAGCAGAGCCTGCTGCACACCTCCTTCGAGACCAATCTGCTGCAGACCGCCAGCCTTGGCGGCTGCAAGACCGGGAAAAAGGTTTGAATTTTATAAAAGCCGGCCCGCAAACGCGCTGCGGACCGGCTTTTTCATGTAATTTTTGATTTATGCAAACCGCGCTTCCGCCGCCTGCAGCGCCTGAAGATAATCCATACCAAAGCGCTCCGGAAAGCGTTCATCTTCAAAAAACGCTTTCAGCACCGGATCCAGCCCGTTTTGCTCCGCAAGCAGATCCATAATGAGCATCGCCTGAAAATAAGACAGCTCATTTCCGTCCGCATTCTGATAATTCCCGCCGACCTGCTCGTTTCGGCGGTCTGCGCAGGAGGTGACCACAGGGCGGAAGTCGTCTGCCCCCAGCTGCTCCGCCCGGGTCCGCAGCAGGCCCATCCCCCGGAAGCAGATCAGCTGCGCAGGATCCGTTTTTCCGCCATGCGTCCGGCAATAGTCCGTCAGCAGCAGGCCGACGGTCTTGCTGGGGCTGTCGGCAATGGCGCTGTAATCCAGCGTCAGCAGCGCCTGATAGGGGTCTCCCGCAAAGGGGCTACCCGCAAAGCAGGAAAGATAAGTGGCCATGCCCTCCTGCGTCCAGATAGGGTCCCGCCCCGGCTCCCGCTCCAGCAGGAAATGAATCGTCTCATGAATCCAGTCCGTCAGCCGGCCCACGGTAAGTCGGCCCGGCCGGCTTGCCATGCTTTCGCCCCCGGTGGAAAAGGAGACGATCATGGGCTGATGCCATTGCACCGAAAGCCGTTCAAAGGCGTCCGGTGCATGATCCTTCAGATAACAGGAAAGCGCCTGCATCCCCTCTGCATATTGATCCAGCGCCCGCCAGACCTCCTCCGGCGCGGAAAAATCCCGGATCGGCAAAAACCGGTATCCATGCGTCCCGACGCAGATCACCAGTGGATAAGGATAGGCTCTGCGATAGATCGCATTTTCAAAAAAAGCGACACCGTAGGGGTTTTGATATTCTGCAGAAACGCCAATGGAGCGCAGCCAGTCATTGCGGTCCTCCTCCGAAAAGGCCGAAGCCCGCGCCCGCTCCAATCCGCCGTTTTCCAGCAGATAGCGCACCAGCTGCGCCGCGGTGCTTCTGGCCATCCGCAGCGTCTCCGCGCCGGCGAAATCCTCGGTCAGATAAGCCGCCATCAGCGAAAGCACCGGGAGATGCTCCGCCGATCTGTAATATTCCGCCAGCTCCTCCGCCGATGGCATTTCCTCTGGAAAGGCGCACAGCATCAGCCCCGTCAGGATCCCAAAATCCTGCAGGGCATAGCGTTCCTCCAGCAGCCGCAGGCGGTATTCTCCCGAACGGATCTGCCCCGGCGTACAGCAGAAGACCGCCGCATCCATTCCATATCGCTCTGCCGTGGGCGCATCGGCAAGGCAGACGACAATGGCACCGCCCGTGCCACCCACGGTCCGGTCGGCCTGCTCCACATCCCTTCGGATCTGCAGCTCCAGCGCCGCGCGGTCTGCTTCGGAGAGCAAGCCCGTCTGCACATAAAGCGTCCCCCATTCCGCAGGGAATTCCGCCGCATCAAAGGGCGGCTGCGCTTTTGTTTGTCCCTCCGGCTCCGCTGAAGTCTTACCGGTGCAGCCGCAGCACAGCAAAAGCAGCAGCCCCGCCAACAGCCGGGCCGCCCACCGTCCGGCCATAACCCTTTCCCCCTTTCCTTTTTTCGTATCAAAACCTATATGCAGGCAGGTTTTATCTGAAATTATTTTACTGTAAATTGCATGAAATCGCAAGTCTTTCCTTTTTGTAAAAAATGACGATACTTCTGCTATAAAAACAGACCAAACCCAAAAGCAAGAAAAAAGGCGCGGCTGCCCGCGCCTTTTGCTTCTGTTTTTCTGCGGACAAAGCGTTTTTCTGCTGCAGAGCCGCCATTTCAGATGCTTCAGTTGTCCAGATGCTTTTCCTTGCGGCTGACCACCGTTCCCAGTGCGATGGAGGCCAGCTTGCTTTCCGCGCTGTCGGAGCGGGATACCAGAATGATGGGGACCCGCGCCCCCACGATCATGCCGGCGGCCCGTGCGCCGCCCAGGCAGAGGGCGGTCTTATAGATGGCGTTGCCCATCTCATAATTGGTCACCAGCAGAATGTCGGCGTCTCCGGCGCCGGGGGCGTCATAATGCTTGTGCCGGCAGGCCTCCCGGCTCAGAGCCAGATCCACAGAAAGCGGTCCGATCACATCCATGTGATAGGGCGCCCAATGGCCCTTCATGGCAGCCATGGCAGCAGCGTCCACCGTGCCCTGGATCTTGGGATTCACTGTCTCCGCGCCGCAGACGCAGGAGCAATTGATATGCTCATAGCCCAGACACTGGAGCACATGGGCGGCGTTTTCCAATATCTGCACCTTTTTGACCAGATCGGGGAAGGTATTCATCCCGCCGTCGGTCATCAGCAGCATCTTGGGATAGAGCTTCGCTTCAAAGAGCATGATGTGGCTCAGCAGTCGGTTGGTGCGCAGGTTGGCCTCCTTGGAAAGGACGGCCCGCATCAGGTCTGCCGTGCCGATGATGCCCTTCATCAAAAAGTCCGCCTTGCCCTCCGTCACCAGCTGAACGGCCACCCGGGCACACTCCAGATCCCCGTGGGCCGGGACGATCTGATAAGCCTTGGGATCCTCGCCCAGCTCCCGGAGGATCCGGTCGATCTTTTCCTCGTCGCCCACCAGCAGCGGCGTGACGATCTCCGACCGGCTGGCCATGACCACGGCCTCCAAAACCGCCTTGTCATGGGCGGCGGCCACGGCCAGAACGCCGGCCTCATCCTCCACGGCGGCGGCTACGATAGCATCCAGCGATCTCAGCATAGTTTCTTCCCCCTTAAAACTTTTTTGCCTGCTCCTGCCCCAGGAGCACCCGCAGCGCCCCCTGCGCCAGCGAGAGCATCTCCGCCTCGCCGGGCAGCACTAAAACAGGGGCGATCCGATGCACATAGCTGTCCACCAGAGCGCAAAGCCGCTTGGAATAGGCCATGCCGCCGGTAAGGACGATGGCGTCTACCTGAAAATGCAGCACGGCAGACAGCGCGGCGATGTCCTTGGACAGCTGATAGGCCAGCGCCTCAAAAATCAGCTTCGCCTCCGCATTGTCCTCCTCAAAGGCCATTTTTTCCACCGTGCGGAAATCCCGCGTGTTCAGATAGGAGACGATGCCGGAGCCGGTGTCCAGCTGCCGGAGGACCTCCTCCTTGGAGCGGCCGGAAAAGCAAAGCTCTACCACCTGATGGACGGGCAGCCCGCCGGGCCGGTCCATAGAAAAACAGCCCTCGTCAAAAATGTTGCTCACATCCACCGCCCGGCCGTGCTGGTGAGCCGCGGAGGTGATGCCGCCGCCCAGATGGGAGACCACCAGGTCGCACTCCTCATACCGCTTGCCCAGCAGGGCTGCAGCCTTCCGGGCCATGCCCCGATGGTTCAGCGCGTGGAAATAGCTCTCCCGCACCATGCCCTTCTGCCCCGTCACCCGGGCCACATCGGTGATCTCGTCCACCGACACCGGGTCTACAAAGAAGCAGGGGAGCGCCGTCCCCCGGGCCAGCTCCCAGGCCAGCAGCGCGCCCAGATTGGAGGCGTGTTCGTGGCGGGCGTGGCGCATGGCCTCCACCACATCCTCGTCCACCCGGTAGGTGCCTGCCGCCACAGGCTTGGTAAAGCCGCCCCGGGCACTGATGGCATCCAGATCTGCGATCTGATAGCCCGCCTTGTCCAGAGCGGCCAGGATCATATGCTTCCGATAATCCAGCTGATCCAGCACTGTTTTGTAAGGGGCCAGATCCGCCGGCTCATGGCTGATGCTTTCCGAATAGATCGGCTCCTCGTCCCGGAAGATGGCGATCTTCGTGGAGGTGGAGCCGGGATTGATCACAAGAATTTTCATAGGTGACCCTCCTGTCTTTTTCCGTTCGCTTTTATTCTAAAACGCAAGTCGACGATTGTCAACCTGTCCCGCACAATTTCGTTAAATTTTTGCCATTATGCGCATTTTTCTTCTTCCTGTGCAGATTCTTTCTTGCAACTGCCGCCGGTTCCGTATAAAATGGAAAGAGTACACTGCAGATTAAAGGAGGTCCCGCCATGATCTATCTGCTGGAAGACGAAAGCAGCATCCGGGAGCTTGTGATCTACGCGCTGAACAGCGCCGGCTTCCACGCGGAAGGCTTCGACACGCCCTCCGCCTTTTGGAGCGCCCTCTCCCGGCAAACGCCGGAGCTGGTGCTGCTGGACATCATGCTGCCGGAGGAAGACGGGCTTTCCGTCCTGAAAAAGCTCCGCGCCGCCCGGGAGACCGCCCTGACGCCGGTGATCATGCTCACGGCCCGGGGCAGCGAATATGACAAGGTGCTGGGGCTGGAGCTGGGGGCGGACGATTATCTGCCCAAGCCCTTCGGGATGATGGAGCTGCTGGCCCGGGTCAAGGCCCTGCTGCGGCGGGCCGGGCAGCGCGGCAGACCGGAGGAATATCGGATCGACGGCCTGCGGGTCTGTCCGGAGACCCGTCTCGTCCAGGCAGACGGCCAGGACATTGCGCTGACGCTGAAGGAATTTGAGCTGCTCTGCATGCTGCTCCGGGCCGGCGGCCGGGTCCTCACCCGGGACCAGCTGCTGGAGGAGATCTGGGGCTATGCCTTTGACGGCGAGAGCCGCACGGTGGATGTGCATATCCGCACCCTGCGGCAGAAGCTGGGCCCCGCCGGCGACTGCATCGAGACTGTCCGCGGCGTGGGCTATAAGATCGGAGGGAGCCGGGCATGAGACGCGCCATCTTCAAAAGCATTTTCTACACCGCCATGGCGGTGTTTCTTCTGAGCCTGCTGTGCGTCAGTCTGGTGCTTTTCCCCTATTCCGCCCGACAGCAGAAGCGCAGTCTGGAGGATACCGGCCAGGTCCTGGCGGCCATGGCCAACCACAGCCCGGAGCTTCTGGCCCAGACGCTTCCCTATTACGGCGGGAGCCGGCTCCGGGTCACCCTGCTTTCCCACACGGGCGAGGTCCTGCTGGACACGCAGGCAGATCCCGCCGCCATGGAAAACCACGCCCAGCGGGAGGAATTCCGTCAGGCGCTGGCGCAGGGCCAGGGCGAGAGCACCCGCTATTCCAGTACGCTCTCGGAAAAAACCGTCAACTACGCCGTCCTGCTGGAAAACGGCAGCGTTTTGCGGGTCTCGGGAGATTTTTCCGCCCAGACGGCCCTTGCCATCAGCCTGTTCACCCCCTGCCTGCTGGTGCTGGCGCTGGCGCTGGTGCTTTCCTTCCTGCTGGCGGCCCGGGTCTCCCGCAAGATCACCCAGCCGCTGGGCAAGATCGACCTGCGCAACCCGGACGACCGGGAGGTCTATGACGAGCTGCGGCCGCTGGTCCAGCGGATCAGCGCGCAGAACCGGGAGATCCAGCACAAGGTGGAGGAGCTGAAGGCAGAGCACGCCCGGCAGGACGATATGCGCCGGGAATTCACCGCCAATGTCTCCCACGAGCTGAAAACGCCCCTGACCTCCATCTCCGGCTATGCGGAGCTGATGCAGAACGGCATGGTCCGTCAGGAAGACATTTCCCGGTTTTCCGGCGTGATCTACCACGAGGCCCAGCGGATGATCGTTCTGGTGAACGATATCATCCGGCTCTCCCGGCTGGACGACAAGGACATCCGGGAGGAGACTCTGCCGGTGGATCTGTTCCAGGTCTGCGAGGAGACCCTTTCCACCCTGAAGCCTGCGGCGGAGGAGCGAAAGATCGCCCTGCACCTTACCGGCGCTTCCGCGGTCTTCCCCGGCGTGCGGCACATCGTGGACGAGATCGTCTATAACCTCTGCGACAACGCCATCCGCTACAACAAGCCGGAGGGCAGCGTGTTTGTCTCGGCGGAGGCCAGGGACGGCTTCGCGGTGCTCACCGTCCGGGATACGGGCATCGGCATCCCGGAGGCGGAGCTGGGCCGCATCTTTGAGCGGTTTTATCAGGTGGACAAGAGCCATTCCAAAGAGGTCGGCGGAACGGGCCTTGGCCTTTCCATCGTCAAGCACGGCGCAGCCTGCCTGGGCGCGGAGGTCCAGGTCTCCAGTCAGGAGGGCGAGGGCTCCTGCTTCACCGTCCGCTTTCCCCAGCAGGCCCGCTGAACCGGCCCATGATTTTACGCGGATTTAACACAGCGCTCTTTTGGATTTAACCTTCATCCGATATACTGGTTCTTATGTAAAAACGACTGCAAGGAGGCAGAGACATGGACTTTTTCTCCCTGATCTCTCTGATCGGCGGCTTGACCTTCTTCCTTTACGGCATGAGCGTCATGTCCTCCAGCCTGGAAAAGATGTCCGGCGGAAAGCTGGAGGAGATGCTGCGGCAGCTGACGGCAAAGCCCCTTCTGAGCATGGTCCTGGGTGCAGTGATCACCATCGCCGTGCAGTCCTCCTCCTCCACCACCGTCATGCTGGTGGGTCTGGTCAACTCCGGCATCATGCAGTTTTCCCAGACGGTGAATGTGATCTTCGGCGCCAACATCGGCACCACCTTCACCGCCTGGCTCACCTCGCTTTCCGGCATCGACAGCGACGCCTTTTTCCTGCAGCTGCTGAAGCCCAAGAATTTCTCCCCCATTCTGGCCTTCATCGGCATTCTGATGATCATGTTTTCCAAGCGGGACAAGCGCAAGAGCGTGGGGACGGCCTTCGTTGGTTTTGCCATCCTGATGTATGGCATGGAGCTGATGGCCGCGGCCATGAGCCCGCTGGCGGATATGCCGGAGCTGGAGGGCCTTCTGGTCCAGCTGAACAACCCCATTCTGGGCGTCCTGGTGGGTCTGCTGTTCACCGCCGTGATCCAGAGCTCCGCCGCCTCCATCGCCATCCTGCAGGCCCTTTCCATGACCGGCGCCATCACCTACGGCATGGCCATCCCCATCGTCATGGGCCTGAACATCGGCACCTGCGCCACCTCCCTGATCTCCTGCATCGGCACCAACATCCGGGCAAAGCGGGTGGCCGTGCTCCATGTGTCCATCAAGGCCGTCAGTACGGTGATCTGTCTTTCGCTGTTTGAGCTGCTGAACGCCATTTTCCACTTCCCCTTTGTGGAGCTTTCCGTCCACCCCTGGCAGATTGCCCTGGTCCACACCATCTTCAACATCGTCACCACCATTCTGCTGATGCCCTTCAGCCAGCAGCTGGTGCGGCTGACGGAGAAGGTCGTCCGGGAGCGGAACGCCGACAGCAGCCCCCTCCATGCAGACGCGCCCCTGCTGGACGACCGTCTGCTCCGCGCCCCCTCCATCGCCACGGCAGAGGCCTTTAATGTTTCCACCCACATGGCGCTGCAGGCGCAGGATATCCTGCTTCTGGGGCTTCCGCTGGCGAAAAATTACAACCTCCGGGACGATAAGCGGATCCTGGAAATGGAGGACCAGCTGGATCAGTATGAGGACAAGCTGGGGACCTATCTGGTGAAGCTCTCTGCCCAGGCCCTTTCCAGCAGCGACAGCCAGGTCTGCTCCAAGATCCTCCACGCCATCGGCGATTTTGAGCGTCTGGGCGACCACGCGGTAAATCTGGTCCGGGTGGCCCGGGAGATCGACGAAAAGCAGATCGCCTTCTCCCCCGCCGCCCAGGCGGAGCTGGACACCATCACCGCCGCGCTGGATGAGATCCTGGATGTGACCGTTCAGGCCTATCTGAACAACGACGCCGACATGGCCGGCCGGGTGGAGCCGCTGGAGCAGGTCATCGACCGGCTCACCTCCATCTGCAAGGACAACCATATCCGCCGTCTGCAGAAGGGCTCCTGCACCATTGCCGGCGGCTTTATCCTCTCCGACCTGCTGAACAATTACCAGCGCATTTCCGACCACTGCTCCAACATCGCCGTGGCCATCATCGAGGTGGAGCACAACAGCTTCGACACCCATCGCTACCTGAACGGCGTGAAATACGGCAACAGCGTTTTCAACGAGATCTACGACCAATACGCGCAGAAATATTCCCTCTAACGCAACGCAGCAAAAAACCTCCGCGCCAGCCCGGCGCGGAGGTCTCTTTTTCTCTGAAATAGCTCAGTTGTCCGCCGGCTGGAAGCCCAGGCCGTAGGCGGTATCGTAAGGACAAAGCACCACGAAGGACGCCTTGTCGTGGCGGTTGGCGATGGCGCGGATGCGGCAGGCCTCCGCCCGGGTACAGGCGCACATGAGGACCTTTTTTCCCTGCCCGGAGAACATCCCGGTGGCCTCGATGGCCGTAACGCCCCGCTCCACCTCCTCCATGATCTCGTCGGCGATCTCCTTGCCCTTGCTGGTGATCACAAGGCAGAGCTGACCGGTAACAAAGCCGTTGGTGATCTTATCCACCACAGTGGCGCTGGCCACCGTCATCACAAGACCCTGCAGCACCGGGTCGATGCGGCGGAAGACAAAGGCGCTCACCAAAATGGCGGAGCCGTCGATGATCATGGAGATGGTCCCCACATTCACATGGGGCATCTTTTTCCGCAGGGAAAGGATCAGGAAATCCGTTCCGCCGGTGGAGGAGCCCCGCCAATAGATCAGCGCAAGGCCCGCGCCGGAAAGCGCTCCGGCAAAGAGCGCCGCCATCAGCTTGTCGCCGGTATAGGAGGGCAGATGGGGAAACACAAGGTCCAGCAGGACCGTGCTGATGACCATCGTCCGCAGAGAATGGAACAAAAACCGCTTGCCCAGCGTTTTCAGGCAATAGAGGATGATGGGGATATTCAGGATCAGGATCCACATACCGATGGGGATGGTCTTGATAAAGTAATTCAGGATCATGGCGTAGCCGGTGATGCCGCCGGTGACGAAATCCGCCTTGGACGCGAAGGAATAGACCCCCGCCGCATAGAGCGAGCCGCCGATGATATCATACAGGATATCCAGCAGCAGCTCTTTTTTATTGATCTGTTTCAGCTTTTCCATCATAGCCGATACCTCCCCTTTCCGCTTTTCAGCGCGCTTCTGATCTGTAATTCCAACAATTTATTATAGCATATTCCGCCGCGCCTGACAACCCCCGCCGCCGGCGCAGAACGCAAAAACCGGCGGCAGGAGCTCCTGCCGCCGGGGGTTTTGTTTTTGCTTGCCCCTCCGCCGGAGGGCGGAGAGGGGCTGAAAATAAAGAGTAATTACGGGTTAACAGTAACGGTATTCCCAGCATTAGCAGTTCCATAGTCCGGAGCGCTCTGCCACAGACCATCATTTGCCTCAGGGAAAGCACCTTCTGTTGTGCAACTATGAATCGTCACATTCCAAGCGCACTGACTCTTGATATTTACCGCTGCTTTGTTTGCTGTCGTAGCCTTATTAACAAACTTGCAATTGTTCAGCGTAACATCAACAACAGTATCGGGGTTAGCCTGTCTGTAAACATTGATGAATTTTCCGTTTTCAGATGTGAAAACACAATCATTGAAGGTGAAGCTGGAACCTCCATAGGTCCAAAGGCTGTTTGTCCACTGATTGTATTCGTCAGCAAACACGAATTCGCAGTTTTCAAACATCACATCGCCAACGCCCCAGTTTGCTCCCATGCCCTTGATTGTGCAGTTCTCAAAACGAATAGCACCAGCACGGACGAAACCCTGATAGTCGGTATTTGCCCCAAACTCAATCGTCATGTTTTTGAAAACGACTGCTTTGGCTCCATCAAAGCTGTAATCTGCAGTTCCTTCGCCAGTGGCGCCCGGTTTTTTCACCTCATAAGTGGTTTTGTCGGCGCCTGCACCGTTAAGGGTAACTTCCATGCCTTTAACTGCATCGCGCACAGTACCTTCTTTGTCCGTCAGCTTAAAAGTTCCAGCAGCAAGATCAGCAACAATTTCTTGTTTTGCTTCGCCGGTGACACCGGTTTCGGCAGAAGCAGAAATCAGCGCATTAGCCAGCGGGTTGATACCAGCAGCAACATCCTCCGCAGTCGGAGCAGAAACAGCAGTGTATGCCACATCGGGATACTGTGCATTCTCATCGTACTTATTATCAAAGCTGTCGTTCTCCACGGTATCCTGCGTGGCGTAGACGGTGATGGTGATGCCTTCCAGCGTCAGGCTCTGATAATCATTGCCGGCGCTCTCCTGCATATGGGCCTTGATGTAATAGGTCTCCTTGCTGACGGTGTTTCCATCCTTCAGCTGTCCCTCAAAGGCGGCAAGCTTGGTCGC
>USML01000031.1 GCA_900555855.1 uncultured Eubacteriales bacterium
GTATTTCAAGGACGACGATGCCAGACTGTCTTTTCTCATGGGAAACTATATCTCCATGACAAACCTCTCGGAGCACGATGTGCAGCGCATGATTGACTACCGCGTCAGCCCCATCAACATCTCGGTGCACACCACAAATCCCGAGCTGCGCAGCAAGATGCTGGGCAACCGGCGCGGCGGGGAGAGCCTTGCCCTGCTCGACCGCTTTGCACAGGCGGGGCTTGACCTCAACTGCCAGATTGTGGTGTGCAAGGGCATCAACGACGGGGAGGAGCTGAGCAAAACGCTTGACAAGCTGCTCAGCCTTGCCCCTGCAGTCGACAGCGTGGCCGTGGTGCCGGCGGGGCTGACGGGGGACCGCGAGGGCCTCTTTCCCTTAGAGCCCTTCGACAGGGCGGGCGCGGCAGACGTTGTTGCCCGGGTGCAGCGTGCGGGAGATGAGGCCGTGCAAAAGCACGGGCGCCGCATCGTGTTTGCCTCGGACGAGCTCTACCTGCAGGCGGGCATTGCGCTGCCCGACTATGAGTTTTATGAGGATTTCCCGCAGCTTGAAAACGGCATCGGCATGATTGCCATGCTGGAGGAAGAGGTGCATGCCGCACTGCCCGACCTGGTCGCGCCGTCAAGGCCAAGACGCGTGACGGCGGTGACGGGGGAGAAGGGAAGCTATCCCGCCGACGCGGTGATCATCGCCACCGGCGGCGTGTCCTATCCCGGTACTGGCTCCACCGGCGACGGCTACAAAATGGCCGCCGCGCTGGGCCATACCATCGTGGAGCCCAGGGGTTCGTTGGTGCCGCTGGTCAGCGACGACGATTGCTGCCGCCATATGCAGGGGCTGAGTCTGAAAAACGTGGAGCTGACGGCCTATAACCAGAAGAATAAGGCGGTGTTCCGGGAATTCGGCGAGATGCTGTTTACCCACTTCGGCGTGTCCGGCCCGCTGGTGCTGTCGGCCAGCGCCCATCTGCGGAGCTGGGAGAAGGAGCAGTACCGTCTCAGCATCGACCTGAAGCCCGCCCTTGCGCCGGAGGCGCTGGACAAGCGTCTGCTGCGGGATTTCGGCGAGAATCAGAACCGGGATTTTTCCAATGCCCTTTCTGCGCTGCTGCCGGCCAAGCTGATCCCCGTGATGATCCGGCGCTCGGGCATCCCGCCCCATCAGAAGGTCAACAGCATCACCCGGGCCCAGCGGGAAACGCTGGGCGCGCTGATCAAGGCCTTTCCGCTGGAGCTGACCGGCGCGGGAGGCTGGGACGAAGCAGTGGTCACTGCCGGCGGCATTTCCGTCCGGGAAGTAGACCCGAAAACCATGCAGTCCCGTCTGGTCCCCGGCCTGTATCTGGCGGGGGAGATCCTGGATGTGGACGCTTATACCGGCGGCTTTAATCTGCAGATCGCCTGGGCCACGGGCTTCGTGGCCGGGAGAGCCGCCGCAGAGGGAGGAAACGCCTGATGTATCATGCCATTGCCATTGACGGCCCGGCCGGCGCGGGAAAGAGCACCATTGCGAAAGCGCTGGCCGCCCGGCTGCACTATATTTATATCGACACCGGCGCCATGTATCGCGCCATCGGCCTGTTTGCCCTGCGCAGCGGCGTCTTGGGCGAGGACCGGGAGGGCGTGGCGGCGCTTCTGCCGGAGATCCGGCTGGAGCTCTGCTTTCAGGACGGCGCACAGCATATCCTGCTGAACGGGGAGGATGTGTCTCAGGCCATCCGCACGCCCCAGGCCTCCGCCTATGCCAGCCTGGTCTCTGCCATTCCGGCAGTGCGCAGCTTTTTGCTGGATTATCAGCGGAGCTTTGCCCGGAGCAATTCCGTCATCATGGATGGCCGGGACATCGGCACCGTGGTGCTGCCCCAGGCCGACTGCAAGATCTTTCTCACCGCCGGCAGCGAGGCCCGGGCCCGCCGCCGCTTTGCGGAGCTGCAGGCCAAGGGCGATGAGACGCCCTATGAAGAAGTGCTGGCCGCCATCCGGCAGCGGGACCTGCAGGATTCCTCCCGGGAAGCGGCGCCCCTGAAGGCCGCGGAGGACGCGGTCGTGGTGGACACCACGGCGTGTACACTGGAGGAATCCATCGAAAAGGTTTATGCCGTGGCAAAGGAGAAGCTGCATGTTTAAGATCGTTTATTATCTGGTGCTGATCTGTCTTTATCCCTTTTACTGGTACCGTTTTGAGGGCCGGGAAAATATCCCTGCGGGCCCCTGCGTCCTCTGCGGCAACCACAGCACCAACAGCGACGCCGTTTTCATGGTGCTGGCCAACGGGAAAAAGGGCGACTACGGCTTTATGGCCAAGGAGGAGCTGTTTCGGGTGCCGGTCCTGCGGCACATCATTCGCTGGCTCCATGCGTTTCCGGTGAAGCGGGGCATGGCCGGCGGCGATATGCACGCCATCCGCACGGGCTTTTCCATTTTGAAATCCGGCAAGAAGCTTTTGATGTTTCCGGAGGGGACCCGGGTGAAAAACGGCGTCAGCGTCCGAACGGGGAAGCCGGTGGAGCCCAAGGTGGGAGCGGTGCTGTTTGCCCTGCGGGGCGGCGTTCCGCTGGTGCCCGTCTATATTTCCGAGGGGCGGAAGCTGTTCCGGCGGAATGTGGTCCGCATCGGCCAGCCCTATCAGCCGGACTGCGGCAGCGCAAAGCCCACGCAGGAGGATTATCAGCGGCTGGCGCGTGAGCTGATGGAAAAGATCTATGCGCTGCGCCCCGAGGGCGGAAGGGCATGAGCGTCACGCTGGCAAAGTCGGCAGGCTACTGCTTCGGCGTCCGCCGGGCGGTGCAGCTGGCCATGGACCATGCGTCGCCGGCCCGGCCCATTTATGCGGATGGGGCGCTGATCCACAACCGCCATGCCATTCAGGAGCTGCGGCAGCACGGCGTGATCACGGCGGAGCAGCCGGAGCAGATCCCCGCGGGGGCACAGGTGCTGATCCGGGCCCACGGCGTCCCGCCCCGGGAGCTGCAGGCGCTGCAGGAAAAGGGCTGCCGCATCCTTGACGCCACCTGCCCCTATGTGGCAAAGATCCACCGCATCGCGGAGGAGGAGAGCGCCAAGGGCCGGACGGTCCTGATCTTCGGCAAGCATGGGCATCCGGAGGTGATCGGCATTGCGGCCCGCTGCCGCCGGCCGTATATCGCCGAAACGGAGGAAGATCTGAACAAAATCCTTCAGAAATGCGCCCATTTGCCCCTTTCTGTGGTCTGTCAGACCACTTTTCAGAAAGAAATTTATGTAAAGTTTGTAAACATCGTAAAAACTACTTGCCAATCGGCACAGATGTTTGATACAATATGTAAAGCAACGGAATTGCGCCAGTCAGAAGCGCGGTCCCTTGCTGTGCGGTCCGATCTCGCAGTGGTGATCGGCGACCCCGCCAGCAGCAATTCCCAGAGCCTTTACCAGCTCTGCAAGGCCTATTGCCCCAATACGCAGTTCGTGCAGGATGCCGGGGAATTGGATCTGTCTGGCCTGAAAAAAGCGAAAAACGCTTTCGTCACCGCAGGCGCTTCGACGCCGGACCGAATAATTGAGGAGGTAAACAGGATTATGACTGAAGAAATCAAGAACAACGGCACAGAGAGCTTTGAGGAACTTTTGGAGCAATCTCTGAAAACTTTACATACAGGAGAAAAGGTGACTGGCGTCGTTACGGCGATCAATGCAACGGATGTTACGGTCGATCTGGGCGTCAAGCAGGCCGGCTATATCCCCACCACCGAGCTGTCTGACGATCCCAACTATGTGGTGGCCGATCATATCCATGTGGGCGACGAGGTGGAGGCCTTTGTGGTCCGCGTCAACGATGTGGAAGGCTGGATCATGCTCTCCAAGAAGCGTCTGGATGCCGTGAAGAACTGGGAGATCCTGGAGGCCGCCGTGGAAAGCAAGGAGCCCATGGAGGGCGTCATCATCGATCAGAACAAGGGCGGCATCGTGGCTCTGGTCAAGGGCATCCGGGTGTTCATCCCCGCCAGCCAGACCGGTCTGCCCCGGGAGGCTTCCTTTGATCCCCTGATGAAGACCACCCAGAAGCTGCGCATCACCGAGGTCAACACGCAGCGCCATCGCGTGGTCGGCTCCATCAAGGTCCTGCAGGCGGAATCCCGCAAGGAAGCCCAGGCCAAGATCTGGGAGACCATCGAGCTGGGCAAGAAGTATCAGGGCGTCGTCAAGTCCTTCACTTCTTATGGCGCCTTCGTGGATATCGGCGGCGTGGACGGCATGGTCCATATCTCCGAGCTGTCCTGGAACCATGTGAAGCATCCCTCTGATGTTCTGAAGATCGGCCAGGAAGTGGAAGTCTATGTCATCGGCCTGGATCCCGAGAAGAAGAAGATCTCTCTGGGCTATCGCAAGGAAGAGGATAATCCCTGGACCAAGTTCATCAATACCTATCATGTGGATGATGTTGCCAAGGTCAAGATCGTCAAGTTCATGCCCTTCGGCGCCTTTGCCGAGGTCATGCCCGGCGTGGACGGCCTGATCCACATTTCCCAGATCGCGGACCGCCGCATCGGCAAGCCCGAAGAGGTCCTGCAGATCGGCCAGGAAGTGGACGCCAAGATCATCGGCATCGATGAGGAGAAGAAGAAGATCTCTCTGTCCATTCGTGCGTTGCTGGCTCCCGCTGCAGAGACCGAAGCGGAATAATCACGATCAAGCAATATCAAAACCCCCGACCTGCGGTCGGGGGTTTTTCTTCTGTAGAAAACGGCGTTATTGGGGCCGGTCGCTGTCGCGAAACTGCAGGGAATAGAGGTCCTTATAAACGCCGCCCTTGGCGATGAGCGCGTCGTGGGTGCCCTGTTCCTTCACCTGGCCGTCTACGATGACGGCGATCTCGTCCGCATTGCGGATGGTGGAGAGCCGGTGGGCCACGACGATGGTGGTGCGGCCCTTGCAAAGCTCGTCCAGCGCGTTTTGGATGAGCACCTCGGAGGTGTTGTCCAGAGCGCTGGTGGCCTCGTCCAGGATCAGAATGGCAGGATCCTTCAAAAAGACCCGGGCGATGCTCAGCCGCTGCTTTTGCCCGCCGGAGAGCTTGACGCCCCGCTCGCCGATATCCGTGTCATAGCCGTGCTCCAGGCTCATGATAAAATCGTGGATGTTGGCCCGGCGTGCTGCAGCATAGAGCTCCTCATCAGTGGCATCCAGCCGGCCGTAGCGGATGTTTTCACGAATGGTGCCCGCAAAGAGAAAGACATCCTGCTGCACGATGCCGATGCTCCGCCGCAGGGAATCCATGGTGAGCCCGCGGATATCCTGCCCGTCGATGAGGATGGCGCCGTCCTCCGGGCCAAGCCTGTAAAAGCCCGGGATCAGGTGGCAGACGGTGGTCTTGCCGCCGCCGGAGGGCCCCACCAGCGCCAGCGTGTGCCCCTGCGGCACCTGCAGATCCACATGGTGCAAAACACCATGGGAGCCTTCGTAAGCGAAGCTCACATCCTTCAGCTGAATGTCGCCCCGGGGCGAGCGCAGCTCCACGGCGCCAGGGGCATCCTCCTCAGCGGGGATGTCCATGATCTCCACGAACCGCTGAAAGCCGGTAACGCCGTTTTGATACTGCTCCATAAAGTTGATCAGCGTGGTCACCGGCGTGATAAACAGGTTGACAGAGACGATAAAGGTGGAATAATCGGCGAAATTGATCTTGCCGTTGTAGAGAAAAAGGCCGCCGGCGATCAGGATCAATACATTGAACACATCGGTGATAAAGGCCGTGGAGGAGGAAAAGCGGCCCATGGCCCGATAGGCCCGGCGGGCAGCTTCGACAAACTGCAGATTGCCCTGTTCAAACTTTTCCATTTCCTTTTCCGCGTTGGTATAGGCCTTGGTGACGCGGATGCCGGAGACGCTGCTCTCCACGGCGGCATTGATGGTGGCGTTGCTTTTGCGCCGGTCGGTAAAGGCCTCCCGCATCTGCTTGCGCAGGTGGAGCGAGACCACAGCCAGCACCGGGACGCAGGCAAAAATGATCAGTGTCAGCGGCACATTCAGCGAGCAGAGATAGACAAAGGAGAGCACGATCATGCTGACGCCGGTGAGCAGGTTTTCCGGGCCGTGGTGGGCCAGCTCGCTGACCTCGAACAGGTCGGAGGTCAGGCGGGACATGATCCGCCCGGTCTCGTGCTCGTCGAAGAAGGTGAAGGGCAGCCGCTCCAGATGGGCAAACATATCCCGCCGCATCTGGGCCTGCATCTGCGTGCCCATCATATGGCCGTAATACTGCACGAAATAGCGCAGCAGCATCCGCACCGCGTAAAGCGCCAGCAGAATAAGGCCCGCCAGGACGATGGCGGAATAGGCCCGGTTGGGGATGTAGTCGTTGAGCATCCGATTGGTCACCACGGGATAGACCATGCCGATGACGGAGATCAGCAGGGAAGCGGTCATATCCATGGCAAACAGCCGCTTGTGGGGCCGGTAGTAGGAAATAAAGCGCTTGAGCATGGGAAGGTCTCCTCTTCTGGATGATGTGCCGCCCGGCGGGCCGGCAAGGGATAGTATACGACAAAAAGTTGATTCCGTCAACCAAAACCGGCAAAAACAGCAAGGAAAAGGGCCGCACCCGGAGGGGTGCGGCCCGAACGAACGAAGTTCCGCGTGAAGACTTACTGAGCAGCGTTCAGCTTTCTGGTGAGCTGGCTCTTCTTGCGGGCTGCGGTGTTCTTGTGGATGATTCCCTTGGCAGCAGCCTGATCGATGGTCTTAACAGCGTTTTTATAAGCAGCCGCGGCAGCGTCACCGCCGGCGACGACAGCAGCGTCAAACTTCTTCACCATGGTCTTCAGCTCAGTTTTGGCAGCACGGTTGCTGGCATTGTTGATCTTGCTGACCAGGACACGCTTTTTAGCAGACTTGATGTTGGGCACGATTCTGACCTCCCTTACAGCGAAATTTACAGCAGGGATATTTTATCATTCTCCCGGGAAAAATGCAAGCCAAATTTACATATTTTTTTCTGTTCTACAAAAAATAAGGGAAAATCGGTAGATCAGGGAGGATTCGTCATGGAATTGCGCACAGATCTTGCGCTGGAACGGCGGGAGCTGCGGGGCAGCGGAGCGCTGCAGGGCGTCGTGGAGCGCCGCTACGCCAGAGGCCCCTTGAAGATCACGGAGATCCAGGTGACCAGCGCGCTGGGGGAGCGGGCGCTGAATAAGCCCCGGGGGCGCTATCTGACGGCGGAGCTGCCGCCGGAGGAGACCGACGGGGATCTGCTCTATGCCTGCGCCCGGGGGCTTTCCCGGCTGCTGCAGACCATGCTGCCGGAGCATGGGACGGTGCTGGTGGCGGGGCTTGGCAACCGGGCCATCACGCCGGATGCGCTGGGGCCGGAGACGGTCTCCCACCTGATCGTGACCCGCCATCTGCTGCAGACCATGCCGGAGATCTTTGGCGGGATGCGGCCCGTGTGCGCGCTGGCGGCCGGCGTTTTGGGCGATACCGGCATCGAAACGGCGGAGCTGCTTCGGGGCGTGGTAGAGCGGGTACAGCCCCAGGCGGTGGTGGCCATAGACGCCCTTTGCGCCCGGTCGCTGTCCCGGCTCTGCCGGACGGTGCAGCTTTCAGACACGGGGATCGTTCCCGGCAGCGGCGCCTGCAACCCCCGAAAGGCGCTGAATGAAGCCACGCTGGGCGTTCCCGTGATCGGGATCGGCGTGCCCACCGTAGTGGAAGCGGAGACGCTGGCCATGGATCTGGCAGGCCGCCCGCTGAAAAGCGGCCCGGAAAACAGGATGCTGGTCTCGCCCAGAGATATGGACCAGCAGATCGTCCGCTGCGGGACGATGCTGGGCTTTGGGCTGAATCTGGCCCTGCAGGGAGACATGCCCCCTTCGGAAATGACGGCCTACCTCAGCTGAGGGCATAAAGCGCCCGCTTTTGGAATACAGTGTTCTGAAGGGAGGCGCGCTATGGCACGAAAAAAAGAAAAAGCGGGGCGCTTTGGCCTGCTGCCTGCGGCGCTGCTGCTGGGCCTGCTGCTGTTTTGGGGCAGCCTTGGCCTGCCGGAGCCGGGCAGGACTGCGGCTCCGGATATCCCGGCGGCGGACGAGCCTCTGGCGCTGCCGCAGATGCCGGCAGAGCCTGTGATGGCGGCGGAAAGCGCGGCGCTGCCGCCCCTGCCGGAAACGCCGGCGCAGACGGAGACTCCTGCGGTGTCCATCCTGGGGACGACCTCCGGCGGGTCAGGCTCCGGCACGGTCTATTTCAAGAATCAGACCAAATATGAGATCGATATGGAGTCCCTGCTGCGGCAGCCCTGTCCGGTGGCGCTGGGCAGGGAGGGCGTTCAGGTGCTCATCATGCACACCCACGGCACCGAGGCCTATACCCCCACCGACGCCCATCCCTATCAGGCCTCCGGCGAATACCGGACCACGGACAAAGCCTACAATATGCTGGCGGTGGGCCAGCGCATCACGGATCTGCTGAATGAGCGGGGGATCTCCACCGTCCACAGCGAGACGCTGAACGATTATCCCGCCTACAACGGCTCATACAGCCGGGCGCTGAAGGATATCAATGCCTGGCTGAAGGAATATCCCTCCATTCAGCTGGTGATCGATGTCCACCGCGACGCCATCGGCACCGCCGGAAAATATTACAAGACCATCGCCAAGGTGGACGGACAGCAGACGGCCCAGCTGATGTTTGTGGCCGGGACCGACGAGGGCGGGCTCAAGCATCCGGATTGGCGGAAAAATCTGACCTTTCAGGCTCAGCTGCAGGATCAGATCAACGGCGCTTATCCCGGGATGATGCGCCCCATCAGCATCCGCTCAGGCCGGTTTAATCAGCATGTCCGGCTGGGCAGTATGCTGGTGGAGGTGGGCTCCTGCGGCAATACGCTGGAGGAAGCGCTGGCGGCGGCAGAGGTCTTTGCCCGGTCGCTGGCCGATGCGCTGCTGGAGCAGTAAAGTAAAAAGTCTGCGCTTAGGCGCAGACTTTTTTGATGAGCCGGTCATTTCGGCTGCTGGTCGTTTTTCTCCTCCGGGTCGGCCGGTTCGCTTTGTTCGGCTGCTTCCGGCGGAGCGTTCTGCGTCTCCGGGGCCGCAGCGACGGCGAAGGGCTTGGGATAGCGCTTGGTGGCGTAGAAATAGATCAGCAGACCTGCCGAAACAATGACACAGCCCAGACCGATCAGCTGAGAGGCCTTCAGACCGGTATGGCCAATATACAGGCTGTCCGTCCGCAAAAACTCCAGCAGGAAGCGGATCATGCCATACCATCCGGCATACATCAGCGCCAGCTCGCCCCGGAACTTTCTGTGTTTGGAATAAAAATGCAGAAACAGGAAACCTGCCAGCGTCCAGAGGGATTCATAGAGAAAGGTGGGATGAACCGGCGCGGCGCCGTTGATGACCATACCCCAAGGCAGAGCGGTCTCGCTGCCGTGGGCTTCTGCATTGATGAAATTTGCCCAGCGGCCGATGCATTGGGCCAGCATAAAGCCCATGCCCACCAGATCACAGGCGGAAAGAATGTCGCACCGGTGCTTTTTGCAGAAGATCAGCACCACAAGCACCGCCGCGATCACGCCGCCATACATCCCCAGCCCGCCGTTCCAGATCTCGATGATCTCCTTGGGATGGGCGCTGTAATAGTCCCAGCGGTTGATCACGAAATAGATCCGGCAGCCGAGAATGCCCGCAGGCAGGCCCCAAAGGGCCATATCCAGAAACTTGTCCGGCGACCAGCCGAAATCCGGGCAGCGGCGCAGCACATAAAGCGTGGCGATCACAAAGCAGAAGGCCAGGATCACCCCATACCACATGATATCCTTGCCAAAGAGGGTGAAAGCCACCCGGTTGATATGAAACACATGGTCAAACAGGCCGGGAAAGGAAATCTCGTTTATCATAAGCGAAGGTCAGCTCTCTTTCTTTTTGTTTTTTGAAGGCAGCGGAATCTGGGCCAGGATCACTGCCGCAAATACCAGTACGCAGCCGATAAGCTCCCGGACGCTCAGCCTTTCCTGCAGGATCAGCCAGCCAGAAAGGGCGGCAAAAACAGATTCCAGGCTCATGATCAGCGTAGCCACGGTGGGGTCGGTATCCTTCTGGCCGAGGATCTGCAGGGTGTAGCCAACGCCACAGGACAAGACGCCTGCATAAAGGATGGTCCACCGGGCGGCCCAGATGTTGGCCCAGACCGGCGTGTCAAACAGGAGCATCAGCACCAGCGTGATGCCGCCTGATGTCAGAAACTGGACGCAGGACATCAAGAGGCCATCTACCGGGCCTGCGGTAAAGTGATCAATGGCCATAATGTGCAGCGAAAAGAAGAAGGCGCAGCAGAGCACCAGCAGATCGCCGGTGGAGACGGAAAAGCCCTCCTTGACGCACAGCAGGTAAAAGCCCGCCACGGCGATGGCCACGCAGCCCCAGACCACGGGGGGGATTTTCTTTTTAATAAAGACACCCAGCAGCGGCACGATGACGATATAGAGCGCCGTAATGAAGCCCGCCTTGCCGGCGGTGGTCATGCTGACGCCATACTGCTGAAAGCTGCTGGCGATGGCGAGAAAGACGCCGCAGATCAGCCCTGCCTTGACAGACGCCCGGTCAATGGCCTTCTGCGCCGCGGCGTCCGGGCGCTGCGCCGCGGGACGGAGCCGGCGGGTCAGCACCACCACGGGGAGGAGCACCAGCCCGCCCAATACCGTCCGGATGCCATTGTAGGTAAAGGGCTGGACATAATCCATGCCGGCGCTCTGGGCCACAAAGGCCGAGCCCCAGATCAGCGCCGTCAGCAGCAGAAGAAGATTGCCGCGAAGTTTTTTGCTCATGGGATCACTCTTTCTGTATGGGATTTCTGCCCTTACTATAGCAAATCTCCCGATGTTTGACAAGCGGCTTTCCCGGGCGGGCAGAGAAAAGCCGGCCTTTTTTCGCTTTTTTCCATCAAAACTTGCTTTTTTCCGGCATTCTGAGTATAATTAAATTATCTGTAAACACGATTGGACCGCAAAGCCGCGGTCCGGCCCTTGGAGAGGGGCTGTAATCACTACTACACTGATGGAATAGGAAGGTGGAAGCATGGCAGAGGCTCCGGAATATGTCATTGAAATGCTTCATATCACCAAGGAGTTTCCCGGGATCCGAGCCAACGATGATATCACGCTGCAGCTGCGCCGGGGAGAGATCCACGCGCTGCTGGGCGAGAACGGTGCGGGAAAATCCACGCTGATGAGCGTTCTCTTCGGCCTGTATCAGCCGGAACAGGGCATCATCAAAAAGGACGGCCGGGAGGTCCAGATCCGCGACCCCAACGATGCCACCGCGCTGCATATCGGTATGGTGCATCAGCATTTCCAGCTGGTGGATGTGTTCACCGTGCTGGACAATATCATTCTCGGCGCGGAGGATACCAGGCTGGGCTTTCTGCAAAAAAAGAAGGCCCGGGCCAAGGTGGAGGAGCTTTCCAACCGCTATGGCCTGAAGGTGGATCTGGACGCCAAGGTGGAGGATATCACCGTGGGCATGCAGCAGCGCACCGAGATCCTGAAGATGCTCTACCGGGAAAATGAGATCCTGATCTTCGATGAGCCTACTGCCGTTTTGACGCCACAGGAGATCGAAGAGCTGATGCAGATCATGAAAAATCTGGTGCAGGAGGGAAAATCCATCCTGTTCATTTCCCACAAGCTCAATGAGATCATGGCTGTAGCCGACCGGGTCACCGTTTTGCGCAAGGGGAAATATGTCGGCACAGTCAATGTTCTGGATACCAACAAGCAGGAGCTCTCCAACATGATGGTGGGCCGGCCGGTGCAGTTGGAAGTGGTCAAGGATCAGGCCCATCCGAAGGAGACCGTTTTGGAGGTCCGAGAGATGAGCGTTTATTCACACGCTCATAAAAAGGACGCCGTTCATCAGGTGAGCTTTGATGTGCGGGCAGGGGAGATCCTCTGTATCGCAGGGATCGACGGTAATGGCCAGACCGAGCTGATCCACGGACTGACCGGTCTGGAAAAGATTTCCGGCGGCAGCGTCCGCCTTTGCGGCAGAGAGATCACGCACGCTTCCATTCGCTCACGGAGCGAAAACATGAGCCATATCCCCGAGGACCGGCACAAGCACGGCCTGATCCTGGATTTCACGCTGGAGGAGAACATGGTGCTCCAGCGCTTCCGGGAGCCGCAGTTTGAAAAAGGCGGCTTCATCCGCTTCGACGCCGTGCGGGACTACGCCCAGCGGCTGATCCGGCAGTATGATGTCCGTTCCGGTCAGGGCCCGGTGACGAAGGTCCGCAGTATGTCCGGCGGCAACCAGCAGAAGGCGATCATCGCCCGGGAGCTGGATCGGGAAAAGCCGCTGGTGGTGGCGGTCCAGCCCACCCGCGGCCTGGATGTGGGCGCCATCGAATACATCCATTCCCAGCTGGTCCGGCAGCGGGACGAGGGAAAGGCCGTGCTGCTGGTCTCACTGGAGCTGGATGAGGTCATGAGCCTTTCCGACCGGATCCTGGTGCTCTATGAGGGCGAGATCGTGGGCGAGTTCGATCCCAAAAAGATCAGCGTTCAGGAGCTTGGCCTTTATATGGCCGGCGCAAAGCGGCAGCAGAAGGAGGGCGTAAAGGCATGAAAAAGCTCATGGAAAAAGAGGGCTTCCGCAGCATCGCGGCGTCGCTGCTCTCCGTGCTCATCGGTCTGGCGGCCGGCGCGGTGATCATTCTTGCGGTGAGCCTGGCAGATCCCAGCATCTCGCTGAAGACTGCCTGGGAGGGCATCCGCCTGATGCTGTTCGGCGTATTCTCCACGGGGCGCGAGGCCGCGGGCCAGCTGACCTTCGGCTTCAACTCCGCCAATCTGGGCAATATGCTCTTCCGGGCCACGCCGCTGATCCTTACGGGCCTCAGCGTGGCTGTGGCCAACAAGACGGGCCTGTTCAACATCGGCGCGCCGGGCCAGTATCTGGCTGGTGTCTGCGCAACGCTGTTTATCGCCCTGAGCATTCCCTCCACTGCCGTTCCCGCGTGGATCATCTGGATCCTGGCGTTTCTGGGCGGCGTTCTGGCGGGGGCGGTCTGGGGCGCGATCCCCGGCCTGCTGAAGGCGCTGCTGAATATCAACGAGGTCATCGCCTGCATCATGACCAACTGGATCGCGGCAAACCTTGTGACCTGGTTCTTCGATGGCAGTAATCTGAAAAATGTGGCCGAGGGCACCAAGACCGGCTATATCTACAAGACCAGCTTCAATGGCGTGGAGACCTCCAAGATGGGGCTGGACAAGCTGTTCCCCGGCTCTCAGGTCAACGGCGGCATTTTGATCGCCATCGCGGCGGCCGTTCTGGTCTATATCCTGATCAACAAGACCACCTTTGGCTACCAGCTGAAGGCCTGCGGCGCAAACCGCCATGCAGCCCGCTACGCCGGCATTCAGGATAAGCGCAATATCGTACTGTCCATGGCCATCGCCGGCGGCCTGGCCGGCATGGGCGGAACGCTTTACTATCTGGCGGGCAATACCGAGTTTTTCTGGTCTACCTATCAGTCGCTCCCCGGCGAGGGCTTCAACGGCATTGCCGTGGCACTTTTGGCGGTCAACCATCCCATCGGCGTGATCTTTTCCGGTATTTTCATGTCGCTGCTGGACATCGCCGGACTTCAGATCACCAATTTGACGGCCTATAACGAATACATCACCGACATCATCATCGCCGTTATCATCTATCTGGCTGCCTTCTCGCTGGTCATCAAGCTTTGGCTGGCCGGACGGAAAAAGGCCCGGGAGGCTGCACCGGCACACAGCGAGCCGGACAAGGCCCAGCCGGAAGCGGCGGCTGCAGAGCAGCCGGCAGGAAAGGAGGCGCAGGGTTAAAATGGCATTTCTGATCCGACAGACTCTGATCTATGCGATCCCCCTGATGATCGTGGCGCTGGCTGGCGTCTTTGCCGAGCGCAGCGGTATCATCAACCTGGCGCTGGAGGGCATCATGATCTTCGGCGCGTTTATCAGTGTGAGCTTTATCCGTATGCTGCAGGCCCAGGGTCTGTTTGATGCGGCGGCCCGCGCGCCGGGCGGCTGGCTGACGCTGCAGGGCTATCTGCTGCTGACGCTGCTGGTGACAGCTATTGCGGGTGCAGTCTTTTCACTGCTGTTGGCCTTTGCCGCCATCAATTTGAAGGCAGATCAGACCATCGGCGGTACGGCGCTGAATATGCTGGCGCCGGCGCTGGTGCTGTTTCTGATCCGCATCGTTGCCAAGCAGAATACGCTGCTGCTGCTGGGGGGCGACTCTGCCACTTGGTTCATGATCAAAAAGTCCACCTTCGGCATCCCAAAGGAGCAGGATCTGGGCGTGTTGGGCGAGGCCTTTCTGAACAAGGTCTATCTCACCACCTATCTGTGCATCTTGATCTTCGTGGTGCTTTCCGTGATTCTCTATAAGACCCGCTTTGGCCTGCGTTTGCGCTCCTGCGGCGAAAACCCTCAGGCGGCGGATTCCCTGGGCATCCATGTGAAAAAGATGCGCTATGCAGGCGTGATCATCTCTGGCGCACTGGCCGGTCTGGGCGGCGGCGTCTTTTCCATCACCACGGCAAACTGCTCCTCCAACGGAGATGTGGCGGGCTTTGGCTTTCTGGCGCTGGCCGTTATGATCTTCGGCAACTGGAAGCCGCTGAATATCGCCGGCGGAGCCCTGCTGTTCGGCCTGTTCAAGTGCATCGCCGCCTGCTTTACCACGCTGGACATCAATGGCGACGGCATCTGCCGTCTGGCGGAGCTGGGGCTCAGCGCCAATTTCTACCGGCTGCTGCCCTATGTGATCACGCTGCTGGTGCTGGCGTTCACCTCCAAGAAATCCCGGGCGCCCAAGGCCGAGGGCATCCCCTACGACAAGAGCCGCCGGTAAGCCGCCATGGAAGATCGTGAGCTGATCCGGGCGGCCATCGAGGCCCGCCGCAGGGCCTATACGCCCTATTCTCACTATCAGGTGGGGGCTGCGCTGCTGACGGAGGGCGGCAAGCTCTACCGCGGCTGCAACATTGAAAACGCCGCCTTTTCTCCCACCTGCTGCGCGGAGCGCACTGCATTTTTCAAGGCGGTCAGCGAAGGGGAGACCCGCTTTTCCGCCATCGCCATCGTGGCCGGGCCGGAGGGGGAGCTTCTCACGCCGCCCACGCCCTGCGGCGTCTGCCGTCAGGTGATGATGGAGTTCTGCGATCCGGAAACCTTCCGGATCCTACTGGCCCAGGGGCCGGAGGATTACCGGAGCTTCACCCTGCGGGAGCTTTTGCCCCTTGGCTTTGGCCCGAAGGACCTGTAAAAAGATCGGTACGCCGGCCGCCTGGATCGGGCGGCCGGCGTTTACAAACAATTTGCATTTTTTCTCTTGACAGCGCCAGCGCTTCTCCTGTATACTCAGAGTGCAACAAGGGAGTAGTTGCGCATGGCTCTGCCGTGCGCGGCAGGATCCGTCATCCCGCGCCGCCTGGCGCCGGGTCGTGCCTGAAAGAAAACGAGACTTTTGCCGCACAGGCGGTAAAAGTCTTTTTTTATACGCAGAATAAGACCGTAATCTGGTCAAGGAAAGGATGCATTTTTGTGAAGTACTATTGCAGTGAGAAGGAGACCGTGCTGCAATCGCTGGAAACCACGGAAAAGGGCCTCACCACGGAGGAAGCCCGCCGGCGGCTGGAGAAAAACGGAAAGAATCGCCTGAAGGCGGAAAAGGGAAAGCCCCTGATCCTGCGCTTTTTTGAGCAGATGGCCGACCCCATGATCCTCATCCTGCTGGCGGCCGCCGCAATCAGCGGCGTTCTGGCCGTGGTGGAGAACGAGAGCTTCTCCGATGTGATCATCATTTTGGCGGTGGTCATCATCAACGCAGTCCTGGGCGTTTATCAGGAAAATAAGGCGGAAAAGGCCATCGAGGCGCTGCAGGAGATGTCTGCCGCCACCTCCCGGGTGCTGCGGGACGGCAAGGCCGTCACCATCCACAGCGAGGATCTGGTGGTGGGCGATATCATTCTGCTGGAGGCCGGCGATGCCGTCCCCGCAGACGGCCGCATTCTGGAAAGCGCCAGCCTGAAGGTGGAGGAAGCCGCCCTCACCGGCGAATCCGTCCCCGTGACCAAGTTTATCGATATCATCAATCTTTCGGAGAGCGCGCGGGATGTCCCGCTGGGCGACCGGAAAAACATGGTCTACATGGGCAGCACCGTGGCCTATGGCCGTGCCACCGTAGTGGTCACCGCCACCGGCATGGATACGGAAATGGGTAAGATCGCCGGTGCGCTGACCCAGACCGTCCAGGGACAGACGCCCCTGCAGATCAAGCTGAACCAGCTCTCCAAGACGCTCACCTGGCTGGTGCTGATCATCTGCGCCGTGGTATTTGGCGTACAGCTGCTGCGGGCCGGCGGCCTGAGCTTTGATGTGGCGCTGCATTCCTTCATGATCGCCGTTTCTCTGGCGGTGGCGGCCATCCCCGAGGGCCTGGCTGCCGTGGTGACGGTGGTGCTCTCCATCGGCGTGACCAATATGTCTAAGCGGGCCGCCATCATCCGCCGGCTCACCGCCGTGGAGACGCTGGGCTGCGCCCAGATCATCTGCTCCGATAAGACCGGCACGCTGACGCAGAATCAGATGACCGTGGTGGAGACCTATGGCGACGATCCTCAAAGAGTCGCCGAATCCTTCGCTCTGTGTACCGACGCCCGCCTGGAGCCCGGTCAGACGGAATCCACCGGCGACCCCACCCAGACCGCCGTGGTCAACTATGCGCTGAAGCTGGGCATGCCCAAGTATCAGCTGGAAGCGGAGCATCCCCGGGTGGGAGAGATCCCCTTTGATTCTGGCCGGAAGCTGATGACCACTGTCCATGTTTACGACGACACCTTTGTGCAGCACACCACCGGCGCGCCGGATGTGGTCATCGGCCGCTGCAGCACCATCCTGCGGGACGGCAAGGTGATCCCCATGACGGAGGATATCCGGGAGGAGCTTCGCATCGCCAACAAGGCCATGGCTGACAAGGCGCTGCGCGTGCTGGCGGCAGGCTTTAAGCTCCTGCCGGAAAAGCCGGAGCGCTGTGAGCCGGAGGAAATGGAGCACGATCTCTGCTTCCTGGGCCTCTGCGGCATGATCGACCCGGTGCGCCCGGAGGTAAAGGCCGCCATCGCGGAATGCCGCACCGCCGGCATCCGGCCCATCATGATCCTGTCTCTTATACACATCTCCGAGCCCACGAGACTAAGGCGAATCTCGTAT
>USML01000032.1 GCA_900555855.1 uncultured Eubacteriales bacterium
TGCGCCTTTGCCATCAAGACCCCGGTGGGCGTTGTGGTGGTCACCGGCGACTTCAAGATCGACACCACCCCCATCGACGGCAAAATGATCGACCTGCCCCGGCTGGGCGAGCTGGGCAAAAAGGGCGTTTTGCTGCTGATGATGGATTCCACCAACGCGGAGCGCCCGGGCATGGCCATGAGCGAGCGCAAGGTGGGCGACAGCCTGGACCGGGAGTTCAAGGGCTGCGACCAGCGGATCATTGTGGCGTCCTTCGCCTCCAATGTCCACCGGGTCCAGCAGATCTTCGATGTGGCCGCCAAATACGGCCGGAAGGTGGCCGTCTCCGGGCGGAGCATGGAAAACATCCTGAAGGTGGGCGTGGAGCTGGGCTATCTGACCCTGCCCGCCAACACCTATATCGACCTGCACGACATCCGGAAATATCCCAAAAACAAGCTGACCATCATCACCACCGGCTCTCAGGGCGAGCCCATGAGCGCTCTCTACCGCATGGCCTTTTCCGGCCACCGGCAGGTGGAGGTGGGCTTTGGTGACAAGATCCTAATCTCCGCAACGCCCATCCCCGGTAACGAAAAGCCCGTTTACACCATGATCAACGAGCTGTTCCGCAAGGGGGCGGATGTGGTCTATGAGCGGCTGGCGGATATGCATGTTTCCGGCCATGCCTGTCAGGAGGAGCTGAAGATGATGCTCTCCCTGCTGCGGCCGAAGTATTTCATGCCCATGCACGGCGAATACCGCCACCTGATGGTCAACGCCGGTCTGGGCCGGGCCTGCGGCGTCCGGCCGGAGAACATCTTTATCTCCGATCTGGGCAAGGTGCTGGAGATCGGCGAAAACGGCGCCGGCTGGGGCGGGAGCGTTCCCTCCGGCCGGGTGCTGGTAGACGGCTATGGCGTGGGCGATGTGGGCGCCGCCGTGCTGCGGGAGCGCAAGAGCCTCAGCGAGAGCGGCATGATCACCGTGGCCGCCGGGCTGGATATGCAGAACCGGACGCTGACTGCCGGGCCGGAGATCATCTCCCGGGGCTTTATCTTTGTCCGGGAGGCGGAGGAGCTTATGGGCGAGCTTCGGGAGCTGGCCCGGGAGACGCTGGAAAACGCGCTGGAGAAGGGCGTCACCTCCCGCAGCGCCCTGCGGGAGACGGTAAATCGCCGCCTGTCCGATTATCTCTATAAAAAGACCAAGCGGGAGCCGCTGGTGGCCACGGTGCTGCTGGAAAAATAAGCGCCTGCATAAAAAACGAAAGATTATACCGGGAGGAAGAGACTGCGCCTGCAGTCTCTTCTTTTATATTTTCTGCATAAAGCCGCGGGGACAAAAGGATCTCCCGATATTTTGGCAAAGGACGCGAAAAATGGCGGCAAGTAAAAACCTGTACACAAAAGCAAGGATGAATAAAGAATGGAATTAGGCAAAACAGCCAGAAACTATATTCATATTTTGTATATTCGTCCGTTTTTCCGGGCGGATTAGGAAATTTGAGACAAAATCATTGCGTTTTCCGGGGGACTTCGCTATAATGGGGCTGCATGAAAAGGAGGCGCAGACCTATGAAAGTTCAACAGATGCCCTATGAGCATATCCCGCTGGAGGAGCTCCGCGGCGAGATGCGCGCCATTATCGACGGCGTCAGGACAGCAAAAAGCACAGAGGAGATCCTGGCCCTGCGGCAGCGGTATCTGGCCCTGCGGGTCCGGTACGGCACGGCGGTGAACCTTTGCTATATCCGCTACAGCTGCAACACGGCGGACGAGTATTATACGAAGGAACAGGAATATCTGGACGAGATCGGTCCCGAAATGAGCAGCCTGGACACGGAATACGGCAATGCGCTTTTGTCCTCCCCCTTCCGGGCGGAGCTGGAGAAGGCGCTTTCTCCGGTCTATTTCCGCTATCTCGAGGTGGCCTCCAAGGCCATGTCTCCCATGATTGTGGAGGACATGGTCGAGGAAAATAAGCTGGTCAGTGAATATTCCAAATATATGGCGGCGCTGGAGTTTGAGTTCCGGGGCGAAAAGCTTTCCCGGGCGGCGCTGGCAAAATATTTCAAGGACGACGACCGGGAGACACGGCGGGAGGCTTATCAGGTCTTCGGCACGGAGATGAACCGGCACGCGGAGAAGCTGGACGATATCTACGACCGCATGGTCAAGGTCCGGGACCGGATGGCCAAAAAGATGGGCTATCGGAACTTCGTGGAGCTGGGCTATTACCGGATGAACCGGGTGTGCTACGGCCAGCCGGAGGTAGAGATCTTCCGCCGCAATATCCTGCAGGCCATCGTGCCCGCGGTTTCCCGTCTGCGGCTGGAAAATGCCCGGGATCTGGGCATTGATACCTATCGCTTCTACGACGATGGCGTGGTCATCCCCGGCGGCGACCCCAAGCCGCTGGGCGGCAAGAAGGAGATCTTCCGGGCGGCGAAGGAAATGTACCATGAAATGAGCGCCGAGGCCGGCGACTTTATCGATCTGATGCTGGAAAATGACGCCTTCGATGTGGACGCCCGCAAAAACAAGTGGGGCGGCGGCTACTGCACGGAGATCCCCGCCTATAAGCAGCCCTTTATCCTGGCCAACTTCAACGGCACGGCGGGCGATGTGGATGTGATGACCCATGAAGCGGGCCACGCCTTCAACGCCTACCTGATCGCCGACAACAAATTCGCCCTGGAGATCGGCTGCGGCGGCATGGAGACCGCCGAGACCCATTCCATGAGCATGGAGTTCTTCGCCTGGAAGTATATCGAAAAGTTCTTCGGCGAAAATGCGGAGAAATATAAGTATATGCACGCGCTGGACGCCTTCTCCTTCCTGCCCTACGGCACCATGGTGGACGCCTTCCAGCACATCGTCTACGAGCATCCGGAGATGACGCCCGCCCAGCGGAACCAGGCCTGGAAGGAGCTGGAGGGCAGGTTCCGCCCCCATATCCATCTGGAGGGCATCCCCTTCATCGAGGATGGCCGCCGGTGGCAGTATCAGATGCACATTTATGAATCTCCGTTCTACTACATCGACTATGTCCTGGCGCAGACGGCGGCCTTCGGCTTTTTGCTGCAGTCCCGGGAGGATTATGACTTGGCCTTCCAGCGCTATCTGCGGCTGATGCGGCAGGGCGGCGAGCAGTATTATGACCGTCTGCTGGAGGAAGCCCACATCCCCTCTCCCTTTAAGGAGGGCGCGCTGGATACGCTGGCAGAGCGGGTGGAAGCGCTGCTCCGACAGGTAAAACCAACCAAATAAAACGGTTTTTGGCTGGAAAGCGGGGAAAAAATGACCGTTTCCCCTTGAAAAACCATCCATAAATATGATATAATCAATGCAGTTTACGATGCAGCCGATGGCTCCGGGGAAAAGCGCAGTGGACGCCCTCGGCTTGAAAAGGAAAAAATGGCAAAACGCAAATATGTAAAAGACTATAAGCTGGTCCATTCCGTGGACGAAAAGGGAAAGGTCCGCACCCGGGCGGAATACGCCGGGGATCGGTTCTGCTTCGTTCAGGAGCGGGAGACCATCCGCCGTCAGGCGAAGCTGGCCGCCGCAGCCTGCGGGCTGGCGTGGCTCTGCTATATCGGCTCGCTGCTGCTCAATACCGGGGCCATGCGGTGCTTTTATATCTCGATGCCTTATGTTTTCACGGCGCTGCCGCTGTGGAAGCTTTCCGCTTCCGTCGTAACGGCCCTGACGGTGGAGGAGCCCATGCACCGGCGGCACTCCCATCAGGTCTCCATGCATTATCCCCCTGCCGCCCTGTGGACCGGGGCGCTGCCGGCGGTCTCGCTGGCGGGCATCGCCATCACGGCGGCGCTGGGCAAGGGGAGCTTCGTCACCCACGATCTTTTCTTTTCCCTGCTGGGCGCGGCCATAGTGGCCTGCGCGGCCTTCTGCTTTGCCCGGCGCAAAGTTTTCGCCACAAAAAAGCTGGAAAAGGAAACAAATTGACCCTGCATTCATAGGTTTATTATACGCAGCAGCTGCGTTTAATAAAGAAATTTACAAGGAGGAAATACGAATGAGCACCTTCAAAAAGATGCTGGCGCTGGTCCTGGCTCTGACCATGGTCTTCTGCCTGGCCGCCTGCGGCAACACAAACAAGCCCGGCGATGACAAAGATCAGCCCACACCCGACAATCCCACCCCCGTGGATCCCACCCCCGTGGATCCCACTCCCGCCCCCGCTGACACCACTCTGGTCTACGCGACTGCGACCTTTGGCCAGAAGTTCAGCCCCTTCTTCTCCACCACCGCTTACGACACCGAGGTGTATGAGATGTTCACCGGCGGTCTGCTGGCTGCGGACCGTGGCGGCGCCATCATCATGAACGGTATCGAAGGCGAGACCGTCACCTACAATGGCACGGACTATACCTATTACGGTATGGGCAATGTGGAGGTCGTTCAGAACGACGATGGCAGCGTGGATTATTTCCTGACCATGCGTGACGACATCAAGTTCTCCGACGGCACTCCCGCCACCATCGACGATGTCATCTTCGGCATCTATGTGTACTGTGATCCCACCTATGACGGATCCTCTACCATCTACGCGCTGCCCATCGAGGGCATGGACGAGTATTATCACTCTCAGTCCTATAAGGATGCGCTGATCCTGGCCGCTGGCCGCGATGCTACCTCTGACCTCTTCACCGCGGACGAAGCTGCGACCTACTGGGCCGCGTGGGATGCCGCCGGCGCCAAGTTTGCGCAGGAGATCGTGGACTATGTCAAGAGCGCCGGCTACAATGCCGAGACCGACTCTGTGGCTGCCTGCGCCGCCAACTGGGGCTTCGAGCTGGATGAGTCCGCCACCGTCGCCGATTTCTTCAACGCCATTGCGGAGAAGTATGCCTACATCATCGCCGACATGGAATCGGAAACCGCCGGCTCCAGCCTGCAGGATCTGATCAACGCCGAGCTGGGCGACAAGGCCGAGTCTTATAAGGCACTGATCAACACCAGCAATGTGGATTACATCAAGGGCATCATCCGTACCGGTGATTACACCATGACCGTGCACATGACCGAGTATGATGCGACTGCCATTTACAACATGGGCTTCACCATTGCCCCCCTGCATCACTATGGCGATAAGTCTCAGTATGACTATGAGAACCACAAGTTCGGCTTCCCCAAGGGCGATCTGAGCATCGTCAAGTCCAAGACCACCGATCCCCTGGGCTGCGGCCCCTACATCTATCAGGGCTACGCCAACGGCGTCGTCACCCTGAAGGCCAACCCCAACTACTTCCTGGGCGCTCCCAAGATCGAGACCATCCTGATGCAGGAATCTGTCGACTCTGACTATGTCCCCGGCATCGTTACCGGCACCTTCGACCTGGCGCAGCCCTCCATCTCTGCGGATACCGTTGCCGCTCTGAAGGACGCCAACTCCAACAGCGAGCTCACCGGCGACACGCTGACCACCTATCTGGTGGACTACCGCGGCTATGGCTACCTGGGCATCAACGCCGACCTGGTCAACATCGACGGCCAGCCCGCCTCCGATGCCTCCAAGGCGCTGCGCAAGGGCTTCATGACCCTGCTCGCGGTCTATCGTGACACGGTTATCAATTCCTACTACGGCGATCGCGCCGCTGTCATCCAGTATCCCATCTCCAACACCAGCTGGGCCGCTCCGCAGCCTGCGGACGAGGGCTATAAGACTGCTTACTCCACCGATGTGGACGGCAACCCCATCTACGATTCCAGCATGAACGACGAGCAGAAGTATGCTGCCGCCAAGACCGCTGCCATCGGCTACTTTAAGGCTGCCGGCTTCACCTATGACGAGGCCGCCGGCAAGTTTACCGACGCCACCCAGACCTGGGAGATCATGATCCCCGGCTCCGGCCAGCAGGATCACCCCTCTTACGGCGTTGCCACCGCTGCCTCTGAGGTCCTGCACTCTCTCGGCATCACCCTGCAGGTCAACGATGTTGGTACTGCCGTCTGGAACAACGCTCTGGAGAGCAATACTGCCATGATGTGGGCCGCTGCCTGGCAGTCCACCGTCGACCCCGACATGACGCAGGTCTACCACAGCAGCAACGCCCACGGCAAGGGCACCAACTCCAACCACTATCAGGTTGATGACGCTGAGCTGGATGCTCTGATCGTTGCCGGCCGCAAGAGCGCCGACACCGAGGAGCGCAAGTCTATCTATCGCGACGCCATGGATATCATCATGGATTGGGGCTGCGAGCTGCCGCTGTATCAGCGCAAGGATTGCACCGTCGTTTCCACCATTCGCGTTGACAATGACACCATGCCCAAGGATATGACCCCCTACTGGGGCTGGAAGGCTGAGATCGAGACTCTGGCCGTCAAATAAGACAGACTGACCACGCAATTATCCTGATTCAACCCAAGTAAAACTGGATCGAAAAGGAGGGAGAAGCCTCCCTCCTTTTCGTATCATCAGCTGTGAAACAAATAATTGAAGAAAGCAGTGAAACGAAATGCTCAAATACACAGTAAAACGTTTGCTTTACAGCGTGATCATTCTGTTCTTTGTCATGTTCATCGTTTATACTCTGATGTACAACATGCCGATGGGCTTCATCGAGACAAAGGCCCGTGAGCTGGCGTCCCGTCCCGGTGCGGCCAAGAGCTATGCGGAATGGCTGGCAGATCTGAACGCGCAGTATGGTATGGACAAAGGCGTCGTACAAGGTTACTTTGTATGGCTGAAGAGCGCTGTCAAAGGCGAATGGGGCGACAGCTGGTACTGGACCGTCCCCGTTACGCAGCAGTTTAGGAACACCGTTTGGTACAGCTTCGCGCTTAGCCTGATCTCTCTTGTTTTTGAGGTCATCATTGCCATCCCGCTGGGCATTGCAGCGGCAAAAAAGCAGTATAGCTTTACCGACTATTTCACAACGGTGGTGTCTATGATATGTATATCTATGCCCACCTTCTTTCTGGCGACCCTTCTGAAGTATATCTTCTCTGTCAAGCTGGGATGGTTCGACCTTTCCGGTATGCAGGGCAGAAACTATCAGAATCTGTCTGAATTTGGAAAATTCCTGGATGTGGCAAAGCACTTTGTCCTTCCTGCTATCACCATCGTAATCATCAGTATCGGCGGCCTGATGCGTTACACCCGTACCAATATGCTGGAGGTGCTGAATGCCGACTATATCCGGACAGCTCGGGCCAAGGGCGTTCCGGAGAAGCAGGTCATCAACAAGCACGCCTTCCGCAACACGCTGATCCCGCTGATCACCACGCTGGGCGGAAGCCTCCCCGGCCTGTTCTCCGGCGCGCTGATCACGGAGACCCTGTTTTCCATCCGCGGCATCGGTTATGCCTCCTATCACTCCATGGAGCAGGCAGATATCCCCTTTACCATGTTTTATCTTGCCTTTATCTCCATCCTGACCCTGCTGGGCAACCTGATTTCCGACCTGCTGTACGCCGCGGCTGACCCCCGCGTGCGGCTGAGCTGATGGAGGTGCGAGTATGGCTACATATAATCTGAATGAAGTCCTGAAGGCCAAGGAGGCCCAGAACGCCGGCAAAAAGGACGGCGGCGAGGTCAAGCTGGACGATGTGAGCCGCGTGAAGGTCCTTTCACCCGGACGGCAGGTCTTCAAGCGCTTTATCCGCAACCGCCTGGCGGTCTTTGGCACTTGCCTGCTGCTGATTATGTTCATTTTCTCCTTCCTGGGGCCGCTGGTTTATCCCTATGGCCAGAAGCAGATTTTCTATACCTATGAAGAGCAGAATGTGAACTACGCGCTGGCCAAGGTCAACACCGCCTACAACGGCTACACCGTGGACGATTCCGTCACCATCAGCCGTGTCGTGGCCAATGTTATGAACAGCAATGTGAAGTCCATGATCGAAAAGGGCGAAAAGGTCCGTCTGTATACTGACGAGACCGGCAGCTATGAGATCCGCGAGCTGGGCCCGGAGGTCTATTCTCTGGCCACGCAGGAGGCGCAGGAGATTTGTACGGTGGGCATCAGCAAGTTTGAGGTGGGAACCTTCAATTCCATCTCCAAGGAGCTGACCTTCATCGGCGAAGAGATCCCCGGGCTGGCAGCGGCTGCTGCCAAAAGCTGCAAGGGCAAAAAGGGCGACTTTACCTACAACGGCATCAAGTACACCTTTGTCCAGGGAAAAATGAAGACCTATGAGCTTACCGCCGAGGCTGACGGCATCAACTATGCCGGCGCCGCGCAGAGCGCGGAATTTGAGACTGCGGTGACTGCCGCCTACGCCGATCAGGTGGAGGAGCTGGTGGTCAACAACCGCAGCTATCGGCTGGTCTACGATCAGGACAGCGCCACCGTTTACCGCCTGGGCGCCACCCATGTGGGCTCCGTTTATACCCGCTATACGCTGGATACCTTCGTCACCGGTCAGGAGCTGCCCGGCGGCGCTGAGACCTTCCGTGCCAACGCCCTGATGGCGGCGTATGATTCCGGGCGGTTCACCTCCGGCGGCGAGAGCTTTACCATCAAGCAGGAAAATGGCACGCTGGTGATCTATGACGCCAGCGGCGCAGAATATGCGGAGTTTACCGAGGTTACGGTCCGCCGCTATTCCGGTGAGGACAGCATGGATTATGACCTGAAGGAGGCCATCTCCCTGCATATTGCGGAAATGAAGGCCAACGGACAGAAATCCAGCACGCTGACCTATAACCTGCCCCAGCAGGACGAAAAGGGCGTCTATAAATATGACGACAACAATAACCTGCTGTATCAGGAGGCTGATCTGACCATCACGCAGCGGGACACCGGTGAGTATGTGATCAATGCATTCCAGACCATCTATGTCATCGACATGTATGCTTCGCCCTCCGGCACACACATTCTGGGCACCGACGGCGATGGCTTCGATGTTATGGCCCGCATCATGTACGGTGGCCGCATCTCCCTGATGGTGGGCTTTGTGGTCGTGTTCCTGGAGTGCTTCCTGGGCATCATCATGGGCGGCCTGGCCGGCTATTACGGCGGCTGGGTGGATATGCTCATCATGCGCCTGGTGGATATCTTCTACTGTCTGCCCTCCATGCCGATCATGATCATCCTGGGCGCCATGATGGACGCCATGCGCATGGATACCTATATCCGACTGATGATCATGATGGCCGCGCTGGGCATCATGGGCTGGGCCGGTGTGGCCCGCATGGTCCGCGGCCAGATCCTGTCGCTCCGTGAGCAGGAGTTTATGGTCGCCACGGAGGCCACTGGCATCCGGGTCAAATACCGCATCTTCCGTCATTTGGTACCCAATGTCATGCCGCAGCTGATCGTGATTGCCACCATGGGCATGGGCGGCGTCATCATCACCGAATCCACCCTGTCCTTCCTGGGCCTGGGCGTTAAGCATCCTCTGGCCACCTGGGGCACCATCATCAACTCTGTGTCTTCGGCTTCCGCCATGGCACACTATGCATTCATCTGGATCCCTGTCGGTCTGCTGATCTGCCTTACCGTTATCGCTTTTAACTTCGTGGGCGACGGTCTGCGCGATGCATACGACCCGAAGGCAAAACGCTAAGGAGGTCGGAACAATGGCTGAAAAGAATACGACGAAGAAATCCTCCTATATCTCCGCGAAGGAATCCCGCCGGATCACCCGCTTCAACCGCCGGATCACCAAAAAGCTGGAGGCTGCACGGGCGGACGCCAATAAGGATCCCAAGCTCTATACCACCAAAATGCGGGACCCCAACAATGTGGTGGAGTTTGATAATGTCTGTACCTACTTCTTCACCGATGTGGGCGTGGTCCGCTCGGTAGACGGCGTGAACTTCGATGTGCCCAAGTGCTCCACCGTGGGCGTGGTGGGCGAATCCGGCTGCGGCAAGAGCGTTACCAGCCTTTCGCTGATGCAGCTGCTGCAGCGCCCCACCGGTCAGGTGGTGGGCGGCGAGATCCGTTTTAACCTGGGCGACGGCACCGCCTATAATATTGTCAATACCCCCAACGCCGTTATGGAGCATATCCGCGGCAACAAGATCTCCATGATCTTCCAGGAGCCCATGACCGCCCTGAACCCGGTGTTCCGCATCGGCCAGCAGGTGGATGAGGTCACCAAGCTGCACAATCCGGAAATGTCCGACGAGGATGTAAAGGCCCGGACGCTGGAAATGCTGGATCTGGTGGGCATCGCCAACAAGGAAGGCGTTTACAAGATGTATCCCCATGAGCTTTCCGGCGGTATGCGTCAGCGCATCTGTATCGCCATCGCCCTGGCCTGCAATCCTACGCTGATTATCGCCGACGAGCCTACCACCGCGCTGGATGTGACCATCCAGGCCCAGATCCTGGATCTGCTGGAAAACCTGAAGCAGAAGCTGAAATCCTCCATCATGCTCATTACCCACGATCTTGGCGTCGTGGCGGGTATGGCGGATTATGTGGTGGTCATGTATGCCGGCCGCATCGTGGAAAAGGGTACTGCCAGCGATATCTTCCATCATCCCTCGCATCCCTATACCATCGGTCTGATGAAGTCCAAGCCGGTGGTGGGCAAAAAGGTGGAGGAGCTTTACAACATCTCCGGCAGCGTGCCCAATCCCGTCAATATGCCGGATTACTGCTACTTCCGCGATCGCTGCGATATGCGCTGCGAGCAGTGCAGCGGCGATTATCCCCCGGAGATCAAGATCAGCGATACCCATGTGGTGTCCTGTTACCGGTATCTCGATCAGGGCGAGATCCTCAAGTATCCGAAATCTGTGAATGTGGAGGAACTGTAATATGGCTGAGATCAAAAACACCCAGGCCCAGAACAGCGAATACCTCCTCGAGGTAAAGAACCTGGTCAAATGGTTCCCCATCAAGTCCAGCTTTTTCAAAAAAACCGTGGGTAATGTCCGTGCGGTAGATGGCATCAGCTTTAAAATCAAGCGCGGCCAGACCATGGGTCTGGTGGGCGAATCCGGCTGCGGCAAGTCCACTGCGGGCCGCACCATCCTCCGCCTGCTGGAGAAGACTTCCGGCGAGGTCTGGTTCGACGGGCAGGAGATGTCTTCGCTGTCCAAGTCGGAGCTGCGCAAAATGCGTCCCCGGATGCAGATCGTGTTTCAGGATCCCTATTCCAGTCTTTCTCCCCGTCTGCCAGTGGGCGAGATCATCGGCGAGGCCGTCCGTGAGCATAATATCGTGCCGCCGGAGGAGTTCGATGCGTATATCTCCCGCGTGATGACGGCCTGCGGCCTGCAGGAATACTATAAGGAGCGCTATCCTCACGAGTTTTCCGGCGGCCAGCGGCAGCGGATCTGCATCGCCAGAGCGCTGGCGCTCAGCCCGGATTTCATCGTGTGCGACGAGCCGGTCTCCGCGCTGGATGTTTCCATCCAGGCCCAGATCATCAATCTGCTGCGCCAGCTGCAGAAGGATTTCGGCATCACCTATCTGTTCATCTCCCATGACCTGTCTGTGGTGGAGCATATCTCCGATACCGTGGGCGTCATGTATCTGGGCAGCATGGTGGAATATGCGCCCACGGAGAAGATCTTCGCCAACCCGCTGAACCCCTATACCAAGGCGCTGTTCTCCGCCATCCCCATCCCCGATCCCGACGCCAAGATCAATCGAATCATCCTGAAGGGCAGCATTCCCTCTCCGGCCAATCCTCCGGCTGGCTGCAAGTTCCATACCCGCTGCGACCAGTGCATGGAGGTCTGTAAGTATGCCGCGCCCGAATGGCTGGAGGTAGAGCCGGAGCACTTCTGCGCCTGCCACCTCTATGACGACGCGGCGGCCAAGGAACGGGCGCAGGCGGCCATGGAAGCAGCCAAAACCAAGGAAAACGCCGATGGCAAAGCGGCGAAGTGATCCGGAGGACGATGGCCGGACCATTGCCAACATGAATGTGGAGGGGATGCCCTGGTATCAGGAGCCCTCTCCCGACGCGCTGCCGGAGGACACGCCTCCCGGGCAGACGCCTTATCAGATGACAAAGGAAGAGGGGAGAGCCTATACCTGGGCCGCCATCAAGGCCGGCCTGGCGGTGGTCCTAATCTTCGGACTGGTCTATTTCTTCTTCATTCTCTTCTGCACCAAGGTCTGGTTTGCCTGAAAAGTCCATATCGTTTTTCCCAAGCGGCGTGGTTTTGCAGCCACGCCGCTTTTTGCTGTGTTTATCAAAAAAATGCCGCCGCAGGCGCTGGTAAAATATGCGGCGCCGCGCCAGAAATTGCAGACGATAAATCCCGGGAAGCGGGAAAAAACTATGGCTGAATCTGCAAAAAAGGAGGAAAAAGCGATGAAACGGATGTTTTCCGGTATGGGAATGGGCATGGTGGCCGGGATGTGCGTCGGCGTGATGGCGGCAGGCCTGCTCACCGACCAGGAAAAGCGGCGGGTGCGCCGTAAGGCAGGACAGGCCGCCCGGGAGCTCAGCGATGCGGCGGAGGACCTGCGGGGCTGGCTGAAGCACTGAGCCGTCCGTCGGACGGCAGGAAAGGCCAAGCACAGTTATGAATTTGTTCTGAATTCGGCGGCGCGTCTCTTGCTATTTTGCCCGAAGCTTTTTACAATAAGGGGCGAAAACAGGAAAACGCGCTGCCGGAGCAGACCGGCGGAGAAGGGAGGGCGCGCAATGGCAAAAGTGACCTATGTGGGCACGCATCTGGCGGAGCCGCAGCGAAAGCCGCGCAGGAAGCATTCGTTTCTGCGGGGGCTGGCGGTGGTGCTGGCTGTTTTGCTTGGCCTTTACGGCCTTGTGCTTTGGGCGCCCATCCCCGCCGTGGAGCGGCTGCGGAATATGTATATCGAAACGGCCCTTTCCACTATGACCCACCGCTGGCTCGCCACCAGCTTTTTCCCAAAAAGCATCGTGGAAGAGGTGCGGCAGCAGATGAAGGCCGCCCAGGAATCGCAAAACGGCATCCATTCCGACTGGAACAGCTCCGGGCAGGAGCATACCACGCCGGACATTCCGGAAACGCCCCCGGGAGAGACGGGCAGCGTCACCGAGGGAGACGAGGCCATGGAGGCTTTTTTCCGGCTGTTTTGGGAGCTGGACCGTCAGAGCGTCTTGGATTGGGTCAAGAAAGACCCATCGCTGCTGAAAGACGGCTGGGCCCGTCTGACCGCCAATGAAGCGGGCCTGAAGGATAAGGGCCTGCCAGTCTATACCACCATGGGCGAGCAGGTGCTGGCCATCGACGCCCAGCAGAAGGTGCTGCTGGTGCGGGTCAAGGGCAGCGGCTACCGGGGCGTTCTGGCGATCGCCAAGGATCCCGCCCGGCTGAGCCTGCAGGCCTCCTCCCAGCTGGGGGAGCGGGGCGAAAATGCCGGCGTTATCGCCGAAGCCCATAACGGTCTGCTGGCCATGACGGGCAGTGGCTTTCTGGATCAGGACGGCCACGGCAAGGGCGGCCAGGTCACGGGCTATGCCCTGTGCAGCGGCACGGCTTACGGCCAGCACATGGGCAGCGGCTACAAGCGGCTGGAGCTGCGGGACGACGATCTGCTGTATATCGTAGACGCCTCTGCGGAGGTCAGCCCCAAGGCCACCGACGCCATGGAGTTCACTCCGGCGCTGATCGTGGACGGACAGATCACCGTAGACAGCACCTGCGGCTGGACGGCGCTGAATCCCCGGGCCTGCCTGGGGCAGTCGGACCGGTATGAGATCCTGATGCTGGTGATCGAGGGCCGCCTGACCACCTCCATCGGCACCGATGTGATCGAGTGCGCAAAGCTGCTGCAGCAGCATGGCTGTATGCAGGCCATGAATATGGACGGCGGCACCAGCGCCACCCTCTATTACGACAGAGAATATGTCACCCAGTGCTCCAATACCGCGCTGCCCGCCGGGCGGCTGCTGCCGGACGCCTGGGTCTTTGCCCGGAAGGACTAAAACATAGAACAATCGCAAGCATTGTTTTGATACAGTGCTTGCTTTTTTCAAGCAAAGGGAATATAATCGGTGCCGGAACAAATTGATCCGAAAGGAAGTGCCATATCTATATGAGCAAGGCGATCAAGCCCGCTTCGGCGGGAACGCTGGAATCCAGCGATGTGATGGTAGAGCTGGAGCCGGCGGAAAACCGGAGCATCGAGCTGCATTCCGTGGTGGAGCAGCAGTTTGGGCCGTCGATCCTGGCGCTGGCGGAGGAGATGCTGAACGCGGCCGGCCTGGATCAGGTCTGTCTGCGCATCGACGACCGGGGCGCGCTGGAGTGCGTCCTGCGGGCCCGCATCGAGACCGCGATCCTTCGCGCGAAAGGAGAGAACTGATATGCGCCGCAGTATGCTGTTTTTGCCGGGCAACACGCCGAACATCCTGCAGAACGGCGACGCCCTGGGGGCGGACGCCGTCATCTTTGACCTGGAGGACGCCGTCGCCCCGGACCAGAAGGACGCCGCGCGGATCCTGGTCCGCAACACCATGACCTATCTGGATTTTTCCAGAGTGGAGGTCATCGTCCGCATCAATTCCGTGGATACGGACTTCTGGAAGAAGGATCTGGAGACCATCCTGCCCCTGAAGCCCTCGCTGATCATGCCGCCCAAGTCCTCCTGCGCGGAGGATGTGCTGACGGTGGATGCTTATATGTCTCAGCTGGAGGACCGGCTGGGCTTCGCCCGCAATACCGTCCGTCTGATCCCCCTGATCGAGACGGCGCTGGGCGTGGAAAACGCCTATCAGATCGCCTCCTGCACGCCGCGGGTGGCGGCCATCTTCCTGGGCGGCGAGGATCTGACGGCCGACCTGCAGTGTAAGCGCACCAAGGAGAGCCAGGAGATCGAATATGCCCGCAGCCGCATGGTTTGCGCGGCCCGGGCCGCCGGCGTGGATGTTTACGACACGCCCTTTACGGATGTCAACGACGACGAGGGCATCCGCATCGACGCGGAAAAGGCCAAGAGCCTTGGCTTCACTGGCAAGTCCGCCATTTCTCCCCGCCATGTGCCGGTGATCAATGAAGTGTTCTCCCCCTCCCAGCGGGATATCGACTATGCCTATGAGGTCATGGAAGCCATCCGCCGGGGCAAGGAGGAGGGCCGCGGCGCCGTGGCCCTGCGGGGCAAGATGATCGACGCGCCGGTGGTCAGCCGGGCAAAGCGGGTCATCGAAACGGCGGAAGCCCTTGGGCTGGGAAGGAGCGAGCATTGATATGGATAAGGTCGTACATTCTCTGAAGGAGGTCATCGCCCTGGCCGGCGTCAAATCTGGCATGCGGATTTCCTTCCATCATCATCTGCGCAACGGCGATTTCGTCCTGAATATGGTTCTGGACGCGCTGGCCGAAGCCGGCATCCGGGATCTGGATGTGAATGCCAGCTCGCTGTTTGACTGCCATGCGCCGCTGGTGGACCACATCAAAAACGGCGTGGTCACTCACCTGAAGTGCAATTATATGTCTGCGGGCGTGGGCCGGGCCATTTCCCACGGGGTGCTGTCCACGCCGGTGGAGTTCCGCACCCACGGCGGCCGCCCTGCCGATATCGTTTCCGGCAAGACGCCCATTGATGTGGCCTTTATCGCCGCCCCCACGGCGGATCCCATGGGCAACTGCACCGGCAAGCTGGGCAGATCTGCCTGCGGCAGCCTGGGCTATGCCTTCCCGGACGCCATGTATGCCAAAAAGGTGGTCGTCATCACGGACAATCTGGTGCCCTATCCGCTGACGGAGCGCTCCATCGACGAGACCTATGTGGATTATGTGGTCCCCGTGGAGGCCATCGGCGATCCCAGCGGCATCGTTTCCGGCACCACCCGCATCACCCGGGACCCGGTGGGTCTGGTGATGGCGGAGACGGCGGCCCGGGTCATTCAGGCCAGCGGCCTTTTGAAGGACGGCTTTTCCTTCCAGACCGGCGCCGGCGGCGCATCCTTGGCCGCGGCCAAATATCTGAAGGATATCATGCTGCGGGAGAAGATCCAGGGTTCCTTCGGTCTGGGCGGCATCACCGGCTATATGGTGGATATGCTGCAGGCGGGCTGCTTCCGCAAGCTGCTGGATGTCCAGTGCTTTGATCTGAAGGCCGTGGAATCCATCCGGGACAACCCGAACCACAGCGAGGTCTCCGCCATGCAGTATGCTTCGCCCAACGGGAAAAGCGCCGCGGTGGACAGTCTGGATGTGGTGATCCTGGGGGCCACGGAGGTGGACACCCAGTTCAATGTAAATGTCCATACCGATTCCAACGGTTCCATCATGGGCGGCTCCGGCGGGCACAGCGATACTGCCGCCGGTGCAAAGCTGGCCATGATCATCGCGCCCCTTTCCCGGGCCCGCCTGCCCATCGTCACAGACCGTGTGCAGTGCGTCTCCACCCCCGGCTCCAGCATTGATGTGCTGGTGACCCAGCGGGGCGTGGCGGTGAATCCCGCCCGGGAGGATCTGCGCAGGGCGCTGGAAAGCGCCGGCCTGCCCGTCTGCTCCATGGAAGAGCTGAAGCGCCGGGCGGAGGCCATCTGCGGTCAGCCCCGCCCCGTGCAGCATGGCAGCCGGGTGGTGGCAAATGTGATCTATCGGGACGGCACGCTGCTGGACCAGATCTATAATGTAAAGGACTGACGGGGAGGAAAGCTTATGCGAGAGATCAACGCTTCCGCCATTACGGAGACGGTGGCCCGTCTTTGTGTGGAGGCCAACCGGCACCTGCCGCAGGATGTGCGGGACTGCATCGCCTGCGCCCGGGAACAGGAGACCTGGGCTGCGGCGCAGGAGATCCTGGATCGGATCCGGGAAAATTATCAGATCGCCGACCGGGATGAGGTCGCCATCTGTCAGGACACCGGCATGGCCTGCGTCTTTTTGGAGATCGGGCAGGAGGTCCATATCCGCGGCGACCTGCGGGCAGCCGTGGACGAGGGCGTCCGGCAGGGCTACAGTCAGTATCTGCGGAAATCCGTGGTGCGGGATCCGCTGGACCGGGTGAACACCGGCGACAATACCCCGGCCATGCTCTATACAGAGCTGGTGCCCGGCGACGGGCTGAAGATCACCGTGGCCCCCAAGGGCTTCGGCAGCGAGAATATGAGCCAGATCCGGATGCTCAAGCCCTCCGACGGGCTGCAGGGCGTCAAGGATTTCATCCTGAAGGTGGTGGAGGACGCCGGCCCCAATCCCTGTCCGCCCATCGTGGTGGGCGTTGGCCTGGGCGGGACCTTTGACAAGGCGGCGCTGCTGGCGAAAAAGGCGCTGATGCGTCCGCTGAATGTGCGCAGCGAAG
>USML01000033.1 GCA_900555855.1 uncultured Eubacteriales bacterium
CTTCCTTCTCGGCGGTCTCATCGTACCAGGAACCGGTGAAGGTCACTTCCATGGTGGCGCTGGGGCAGACGGAGCGGGCGCCCAGGAAGAAGGAGGTGTAGCCGGAGACCACCTCGGCGTAGGTGAACGCGCCCACATAGCCGATCTTGGCCTCTTCGGCGGTGAACTCGCCGGCGGCGATCATCTCATTCAGCTTCATGCCGGCCACGATACCGGCCAGATAGCGGCCCTCGTAGATAGAAGCAAAGGCGTTGTGGTAGTTGGACAGGTTCTCCGTGTGGGCCTTGGTGCCGGTAGAATGGCAGAACTGCACATTCGGGAACTCCTTGGCGGCCTGGATCATAAAATCCTCGTGGCCGAAGGAATCGGCGAAGATTACGGAGCAGCCGTCGTCTACCAGCTCAGCAGCCTTGTCGTAGCACTCCTGGCCCTCGGGGACATTGGTCTTCATGACAGGGGTGACGCCCAGCTGCTCGCAGGCAGCCTTGGCGGCGTTGATGAAGTTCAGGTCGTAGGTGGAGTTTTCGTCGTGCAGGAAGATGAAGCCGACCTTCATCTCGGTTTTGCTGTCGTTGTTTCCGCCGCCGCAGGCGCAGAGGCTGAGGCACATAACGAGAGCCAGGAGCAGAGCTGCAAGCTTTTTCATGATCTTTTCCTCCAAATCACTTGTTGGTTGGTTTTTCACCGATGTATTTCCATCGCTTTCGCGCTATGGAACAAAAAAACGCGGGGACTGCATTTCAGTCTCCACGGCGGATGAGACAAAAAGGCCCTCTGCCCTTCTGCGCTCCGTCGATAGTCCGGCCATTTACGGCAGCCGGGTAGAGACTTCAAAACCACATCATTTGATATATATCGACCTGTATGAACTTTTCGCTTTTTGCTTTTCCGGCGCCGCTCAGCAGAAGCGGATGCCCTTTTCCGGATCCATCTCCGCCACGCGGGCCAGCGATTCCACCCGGACGCCTTGCTCCCGGATCCGGTCGCCGCCCTTCTGGAAGGCCTTTTCCACGGCGATCCCCGCGCCTACCAGCTGTGCGCCGGCCTGCCGGACGATATCGATCAGCCCCTGCAGGGCCGCGCCGTTGGCCAGGAAATCGTCGATGATCAGCACCCGGTCCTCCGGCCCCAAATATTTTTTGGAGACGATCACATCGTTGACGCCGCCATGGGTAAAGGATTCCACCCTGGCCGTCCAGACATCGCCGGGGATGTTCTTGCTCTTGCTTTTCTTGGCAAAAACAACGGGGCACCCGAAGTACTGCGCCGCGATACATGCGATACCGATTCCGGATGCCTCTATGGTAAGAATTTTATTGATGCCGCAGCCCTCAAACAGGCGAGCCCATTCCTTGCCCATCTGGTTGCACAGCTGGATATCCATCTGGTGGTTCAGAAATCCGTCCACCTTCAGGACGCCGCCCGCCAGGACAAGTCCGTCCCGCCGGATGCGCTCCTCCAGGATCTGCAAGGAAACCGCCTCCCCTCGTACCACGATACTTCTATTGTACCGAAAAACCGGCGCTTTGCAATACCGAATTGTTCCAGAAAATTTCACGAAACCGTCGTGTTATTTTTGGCTATTCTGTCGAATCCTCGCAAAAGTGCTTCCCGGCGGCCCGGGCCGCCGGGAAAAAAGCCATTTTATTCCTTGGAATAATCGTCAAAATAGCCCTGGATCAGTACGATGGGCGTGCCCTTATCGCCGGAGCCGGAGGTCAGATCGCAGAGAGAGCCCAGCAGGTCGGTGAGCTGCCGGGGCGTGGTGCCCTGGCTGGCCATGCTGCCCTTCAGGTCGCCCTGCTTGTCCTGAATGGACTGGCGCACGGCCTGCCGCAGTGCCTCGCCGGTAAGGCCCGCATAATCGTTGTCTGCCAGATATTTGATCTTCAGCTCGTTGGGCGTGCCCAGCAGGCCGGGGGTGCAGGCCGGAGAGACCACCGGATCTGCCAGCTCCCAGATCTTGCCCACAGGATCCTTAAAGGCGCCGTCGCCATAGATCATACACTCGATGTTCTTGCCCGTGGCCTGCCGCAGCAGCGCCGCCAGCCGGTCCACGAACCGGGCGCAGTCCCGGGGGAAGAGCTTGATCCGGTCCTCCGTGGCCTTGTTGGAGCCCAAAAGGCCATACTGCTCGTTATAGCCGCTGCCGTCCACGCTCTCGTTGAGGATCTCATCCAGACACAGCGCCTTTTCCGCCCCGGCCTTGTTCAGGCGGGCCTGGGTGCGGCGGCGAGTGTGGATATCGCAGCAGAGGACGGACCGGGTATGGGACAGGATGGCTTCGGGCCGGTTGGCAAAGAGGATCTCCGCCTGACAGCCGCAGTCCTCGATAAGCTGCTTATAATAGGCCACATAATCCATGCCGGTAAAGGGATGGACCGGGTTGCCGAAGGCCCGCCGGTAGTCCGCCTCCGTGAGCACATCGCTGTAGGGGTTGACGCCCGCCTGCTCCAGCATCTCCTCGTCAAACAGATGATTGCCCACCTCATCGGTGGGATAGCTGAGCATCAGCGTGATCCTTTTCACGCCCATGGCCACGCCCCGCAGCACGATGGCAAAGCGGTTGCGGGAGGTGATGGGGAAGATCACGCCCAGATGGTCGCAGGCGAATTTCTTCCGGATATCCTGTGCAATGTCCTCCACGGAGGCATAATTCCCGGCGGCCCGGGCCACCACAGATTCCGTCACGGCCACCACATCCCGGTCATGAAAGGCAAACCCGGCCTCCCGGGAAGCGCCCACGACACATTCCGTCACAATGGACGCCAGGTCGTCCCCCTCCCGGATGATGGGCGCGCGGATCCCTCTGGAAATAACGCCGACAGTACGCATAGCTCGATCCTCCAAACGATCAGATTTCACAGATGTTCTCTGTTTTTTATTATGACAGATTCCCCGAAGCTTGTAAAGCGCTTTTTCGCGCCGCAGTAAAAGCCCCCGCGGAGAAGGCTCTCCGCGGGGGCGCGCTTATGTTATTTGGACTTCCGGCCTGCGCTCAGCAGCAGCCGTTGCCGCAGCCGCAGTTGTTGTTGCAGCCGCAGTTGTTGTTGCAGCCGCAGTTGTTGTTGCAGCAGCAGTCGTTGTCACAGCAGCAGCTGTTGCAGCAGCCGTTGCCCCAGGCGCCGCAGCCGTAATGGACCCAGATGATGACGATGGCGATGACCACGATGATCCAGAAGGGCTGATAGTTAGCGAAGAAGCCGTTGCCCCGGCCGCAGGAATTACAGTTGTTGCAAGAGTACATAGAAGTGAGTCCCTCCTCAATAGATTTCTCACCCCATACTATTCTCCTGCGGCGGAAAGGTGCAGACTGTTTTTTCTTAAGCGCCGGCTAAGAAGGCCGCCTCCTGCAGCTGCCGCCGGGTAAAGACGCCCTGATCAATGAGCCTTTCCGCCAGCGTCCCGCCGCTCTTCAGCTGGGCGCTGAGAGCCCGCCAGGAAATGAGCGCCACATGATCCCGGTAAAAGCCGGTCTGCGCCGCGCTCTGAAGCTCCGCCGCCGTCAGCAGGCCCAGCGTTTGGGCCAGATCCCGGGAGGTGGTGTTCCAGACGAAATCCACCCCGTCCTGATAGCCCAGGCTGCGGAGCACAAAGGTCAGATACTGCTCCAGCGCCGCGTTCTGATAGGGGGAATAGCTGTTGTTGCCCGTGCCGTTGGTGATGCCCTGCAGGCAGCCATAGGCCACATAGCGCTCGCCCTGCTTCCAGGCCATGGCGTCCCGGAAGGGATAGGGCTCGCCGCAGGCCAGCGCCGCGCTCTCCTGCCCCATCAGGCGGATCAGCATGATCAGCGCCTCGATGCGGCTGGGGGCCCGGTCCAGCGCATAGCCGCTGTCATCGCCCAAAAACAGGCCCAGATATTTCAGCGCGTCGGCATAGGCGGTATAGCAGGCCTCATAGCCCGCCCGGGTGCCGTCCTTCACCAGCACCACCGCCGCGTCGGAGGTGACCTCCACGCCGCTGCCGTCGTCCGCCAGGATCATATAAAGGATGCCGGTCTTAATGGCCAGCCCCGGCGTGCGTGTGGAGCCGGCGGTGATGTTCAGGATCTCCGCTCCGGCGCTGCCGCAGGTCTTGCCTGCCCCGGAAATAAACATCAGCGAGGCCCCCGGCGTCCCGGTGATCCGGTCGCCCTTTTTCAGCGTGACCCGGCGCATACCCGCCGTCAGCGCGCCTGTGGTCTGCTGCGCCAGAAGCTCCGCCGCCCGAGCCTGCACCTGCGCCTGCAGCGAGGGAGCCAGCGCATCTGCTACGCGCTTTGCCGCCGCCGTCTGGGCCGCCTGGGCCCAGCTCTCCTGCCGGCCCGCCAGCGAAAGGCCCAGCATATTGCCCGCCGTGCTCCAATATTCCTCCATGGGCTTGGAAAATACCGTTTTCAAATAAGACCGGGAAAGGATCGGGTCGGCAGAGGTGCCCGCCGCCAGCACCGTAGCCCCAGTCAGCAGCAGCAGCCCGCAAAGGCCCGCCGCCGCAATGCGCCGCAGCTTCATCAAAGACTATCCCTCCTTGGGAGAACAGAAACGATTCCGGATGTACTTTTTATCATAGCACAGTTTCCGCCCCCGCGCAACGGTTATGTTGCCGAATGCCCGGCCCGGCTGTCCAAACGGCAGAAGGCCGGCGAGCGCTTGCCGTTTTTGGGGGAAACCTGTCGTTTTGACGAAAAAGCAAGCCGAATTTTGTGCAAATTTTAGTCGAACATTCGTTTGCATTTTTCGAACAGCCGTGCTATACTACCATCAGAAAGCAAACAGATGTTTGTAAAGGAAGGGGCGCTCCCAGATGAAGAAGCACGGAAAGAGAATGGAGCTGGCAGGCGGGATCGGTCTGCTTTTGCTGGCGATGGCTTCGGACGGAGGCGCCCTGCCGCTGGGCCGGCTGTTGGTGCTGGGCAGCCTGTGTCTGGGCTGTATGCTTTTGGGCTGGCGCTTTACCCTGCCCAGAAAGCGCCGCGCTCCCGCCTGCGGCCGCGTCTCCCGGGTCTGTCCGGCAGATCTGCCGGCGATCCGCCCCGCGGCATGATCCGGCAGGCCGCACAGGCCGCAATCCTGCTATAAAATCAGCGCCCGCTCCCTCCGGTTTTTGGGGGAGACGGGCGCTTTTGCTTTTTCTTTTGCTTGGATTTCCCTTCGCCGGGCTCAGAGATGCTCCTTGCAGGAAAGCTCCCGCACCTGCAGCCGGAAGACGCAAAGCCGCGCCAGCATCTCCGGCGGATACTGCCAGTCTGCCCGGCCGCTGTAATGGGCCATCAGGCAATTCAGGTCCGCCTGCTTTTCCTGCAGGTCCGTGACCTCCTCCATCCGGCCGGAGCCGATGATGCTGCGGAAGGCCGCGGTAAAGCCGCAGGCCATCGCCGCCGGCTTCAGCGCATAGCCGCAGTCCATCTCAAAGCCCACCTGCGGCCCGCTGCGGATCAGCTCCCGCTTGCGGCCCTCCGAGGCCCCGTGAAAATAAAGCACATAGCCCCCGTCCCGCTTTTGCCAGCCGAAGCTCATGGGGACGATATAGGTCTCCGGGCCGTCCTGAAAGCCCACCCGGCAGACGTGACATTCGGAAAGGATCCCTTCGATCCGCTCCGGTTCCCGGACCTCCCGGTCCGCTCTTCTCATGTTCATTTCAGCGCCTCCTGTTTCCATCAAACATGCAGCGTGCCTTCCAGATAAAGGACGGCGTCTCCCCCGATGGAGACCCGGTCGCCCTGCAGGGTGCAGCGCAGCGTCCCGCCCCGGCGGGAAAGCTGCCGGGCGGTAAGGGTCTGCTTGCCCAGCCGCGCGCCCCAGAAGGGCGCCAGCGTGCAGTGGGCGGAGCCGGTGACCGGATCCTCCGCCACAGCGTCCCGGGGGTCAAAATACCGGCTGACAAAATCGCAGTCCTCGCCCGGCGCCGTTGGCACCAGCCCCCACTGGGGCACCACCTGCGCCATCCGCTCCAGATCGGGCTGCAGCCGCCGGACGGCCTCCGCGCTCTCCAGCAGGACGATCCTGTCCCGGGACTGCCAGCAGCCCAGCACCCGCTCGCCCAGACACGCCTCCATGCCCTCCGAAACAGGGATCTCCCGCGGCGGACGGGAAGGGAAGTCCAGGGCATAGCCCTGCTCCCGGCGCAGCACCCGCAGCGGCCCGCTGCAGGAGGAAAAGGCCGCCTCGTCCCCCGGCTCGATCAGGTTCATCAGCACAAAGCCCGCCGCCAGCGTGGCGTGGCCGCACAGATCCATCTCAAAGGACGGGGTGAACCAGCGAATGTGCCAGCCCTCCGGGCCCTTTTCCAGAAAGGCCGTCTCCGGCAGATTGTTTTCTCCGGCGATGCGCTGCATCAGCTCCGGCGAAAGGGGCCGGTCTGCAAGGCAGACGCCGGCGGGATTGCCGGAAAACAGCCTGTCGGTAAAGGCGTCCACCAGATAATATCTCATGCCTCGCCCTCCTCTCTGTGCCGCACGGAGACCTCGCCGCAGCTCAGCGTCCGCAGGCTTCCGTCGGGCAGCTCCACCAGCAGGCGGGCGTCGTCGTCCATGGCCCGGGCCAGCGCAGGATAAGGCGCGCCAGCCGGTGGATAGACGGTGATGCTCCGGCCCAGCAGCAGGCTGTTTCTGCGGTAATCCTCCAAAAAGCTCCGGTCCGGCAGCGCGGCGGCGCGGGTAAGCAGATTGTTGGCAATGGCGGCCGCCAGCATCTCCATGACGCCGTAGACCGGCTCCTCCAGCAAAAAGCCCATCACATCCTGCAGCTTGGGGGGCAGGGGCTGGGCGGGCCGATACACATCCACGCCCACGCCCAGGACCACCGCGTCTCCCGCGCCCTCCGCCAGGATGCCGCAGACCTTTTTTCCCTGATAAAACAGATCGTTGACCCACTTGATGCCGGTGGCGATCTGGCAGACGGAGGCGATGGCCTCCTGCACCGCCACGGCGGCCAGCGGCGTCAAAAGCGTCTTTTCCGCCGGCGAAAGGGGCAGGCGCAGGACCATGCTGAGATAAAGCCCGCCCTCCGGCGAGTAAAAGCACCGGTCCAGCCGGCCCCGCCCGGTGGTCTGATGCATGGCCAGCACCAGCTTTCCGTGGGGCGCGCCCTCCCGGGCCAGCGTCCGGGCCACCCGGTTGGTGCTGTCGGTCTCCTCCAGCACCAGCGGCTCCGGCAGCGTGGGATCCAGCAGCGACAAAAGCAGCGGCGTATTCATGGGTCATGTCCTCCTATGTGCGATCTGTGCGATCTTTATTTCTGCGCTTCCCGCAGGGCGATGGCGGCCAGCGCCGCCGGCGTCTCCGCCAAAAAATCCGCCCCGGCCTGCGCCAGCTCCTGCCGGCCACGGAAGCCCCAGATGCAGCCGATGCCCCGGGTCCCGGCGTTGTGGGCAAACTGGATATCCACGGCGGAATCACCGCAATAAAGGATCTCCTCCGGCGCCAACCCCATACGCTCCGCGGCAAAGCGGAAGATCGCCGGATCCGGCTTGACGGGGAAGCGGGCCTGCTGCCCGAACACTTCGTGTACCGCCCCCTCCGGCAGCAGCCGGATCACCCGGTCTGCCTGATCCTGGGGCTTATTGGTGATAACGGCCAGCTGCAGCCCAGCCTCCCGCAGGGCGTCCAGCATGGGGACGACGCCCTCATAGGGACAGGTCTCCACGCAGCAATCTGCCAGATAGCGGCGGCCGTATTCCTGCCGCAGGGCATCTGCCTCTGAGAGCCGCTCCTCCGGAAGACAGCGCTGGGCCAATATCCTTGCCCCGTTGCCCACCTTCTGCCGGTATTCCTCCGGCGAAAAGCCCGGCAGGCCAAAGGCCGCCAGCGCGCCGTTCATAGCGGCGGCAATATCCCGCAGGCTATTGACCAGTGTTCCGTCCAGATCGAAAAAAACCGCCTTGATCATTTGTGCTCCTCCTGTCTGATTCCATTTTCCAGCATGGCCCGGTATTGCTCCGCCACGGCGGCCGGGGCAAGGATCCTGCACCGGCCCTCCAGACTGAACACCCAGGAAAAAAACTGTGGGCTCACCGCCGCCTGTACATGGACCGTCACATGGTCCGAGTCGTAGGGCGCAACGATGCAGTCCCGGCCGAACCGGTCTGCAATGACGCCGATGAGCGTCTGCTCCACCAGCAGCTGCAGGCGCTCCTGCTGCCCGCCGAACATCCCGAACATGGCGGCGGCATAGGCCGCCGGGTCCCTGCCGGCCCAAAGCTCCGCCCCCTCCCGGGGCTGGCCGGTGGCCTGCAGATCCAGCAGCTTGTCCACCCGGTAATGCCGCAGCGCGGCGCTGCGGTGGTCATAGGCCACCAGATAGTAATTTTCATTGTCCCAGATCAGCGCCCAGGGGCTGGCCTCATACCATTCTCCCTCCCGGCGCAGCCGCCGTTCCAGCCGGCCGTTTTTCCCAAGGACCCATTCAAAATAATGAAAGCGGACCCGGCTCCCCTCGTCGATGGCGGCATGCAGAGCGTCTACCGTATAATAGACCCGCTCGTTTTCCGCCTTGACCCGGCCCGTCACATAGACCTGCCGCTGCAGCTGCCGGGCCTGATGCAGAGAGGTCAGGCTCTCCAGCTTACGGATCAGCCGGCCGGTCTTTTCCCGGGTGATAAAGCGGGAGGACTGGGCCGCGTCTACCAGCAGCTTCAGCTCCGGCAGCTCAAACTGCCGGGAGGCCAGATAGTAGCCGGTGCCCCGGCCCTCCCGACGGCTCTCGATGTCCAGGCCAAACAGGCGCAGCGTCTCCAGATCATCGTAAAGGCTCTTCCGGTCCCGGCAATCCACGCCCCGCTCCTGCAGCAGCGCCATCAGCCGGGGGATGGACAGCGGATGCGCCTCGTCGGTCTGCTCCCAGAAAATGCGCTCCAGCGCCAGCAGCTTGCCCTTTTGTCCCGCGCCCCTGGCCATGATCAGCCCTCCGCTTCCTGCTGCTCGTAAAGGGTCAGAAGCTCCTCCTCCAGCGTTTCCCGGCTGTGGTAGAGCTCGCCCAGCTTTACATAGTCTCCGCCCTCACATTCCGCCATCTCCTGCTCCAGCTCCTGCAGCCGCTCCTCAATGGCGGCGATCCGTCTGGCCCGCTCCCGGCGGCGCTTTTCCTGCTCCCGGGAGGGGACGGTCTCCGGCTTTTTGCCGGGCCGCGGGGCGGGCTCACCGGTCTTTTCCTTTTTTTCCTTCTCCCGCAGGGCGGCCTCCGCCTGCCGGCGGCGGGCCCGGGCCTCCTGAAACTCCTGATAGCCCCCCTGAAAGTCCGTAATGCTGCCGTTTTCCAAAAGCCAGATCCGGGTGGCAAAGCGGTCGATAAAATACCGGTCGTGGGAGACGAACAGCATGGTCTCGGAAAAGTCGTCGATGGCATCCTCCACCCATTCCCGGGAAAGGATATCCAGATGGTTGGTTGGCTCGTCCAAAAACAGCGTATTGATCTTGTTATACATGAAAAGACAGAGCTTGAGCCGGGTCTTTTCGCCGCCGGAAAGGACGGAGACCGTCTTGAAGACCTCCTCGCCCCGGAAGGCAAAGGCCGCCAGCCGGTCCCGGGCCTCCTGGGGAGTGCAGTTGGTCTCATACAGCAGGGTATCCACCAGATCGCGCTCCGGATGGTCAAACTGCACCACCTGAGGCAGATAGCCCGTCTCCACGCCCACGCCCTCATAAACCGCGCCGGAAAGCGCCGGCAGCCGGCCCAGCAGCGTGGTGAGCAGGGTAGTTTTGCCGCAGCCGTTGGGGCCCAGAATGGCAATGCGCTCGCCCCGGTAGACCATAGCGGAAAAATCCCGCACCAGCGGCGCGCCGTAGCCGGCGCTGAGATGCTCGATGGCGAACACATCCTCGCCGGACTGCTCCGCCAGATTGAACTGGTTTTTCAGCTTGCGCTCCTTGCGGATGGTCTGGATGCGCTCCATCCGGTCGATGCGCTTCTGCATGGAAAAGGCCCGCTTGTGCAGGGCGTCGTTGCCCATGAAGGCCCAGAGATGCAGGTTGCCCACGGCCTTTTCCAGCCGGGCGATCTCCTTGTCCTGCCGGCGCTTGGCGGCCTCCAGCTGCCGGGCCAGCTCGTCCTTCTTTTCGGCAAAATAGCTGTAATTGCCCGGCCAGGAGATGATCTCCCCGTCCCGCAGCTCCAGCGTGCGATTGGTGACATGATCCAGAAAATACCGGTCGTGGGACACGATGAGCACCGTCCCCCGGAAGCTCTTGAGATATTCCTCCAGCCACTCGATGGAATCCATGTCCAGATGGTTGGTGGGCTCGTCCAGCAGCAGCAGATCCGTTCCGGAGAGCATCAGCCGGGCCAGATTGACCCGGGTCTTCTCCCCGCCGGAAAGGCTCATAAAGGGCCGCTGCTGCATTTCCGCGTCAATGTGCAGACCGGCGCACATCCGGTCGTAGGGGACCTGCTGGTCGTAGCCGCCGCCCAGCTCATAGGCGGTCTGCAGCTTGCCGTAGCGCTCCAGATCCACCGGCCGGCCCGCCGCCATATCCGCCTCCATGGCCTGCATCTCGGCGGCCATATCCTCCAGCCAGACAAAGGCCTGCCGGAGCACCTGACGGACGGTCAGCGCCGGATCATAGACCGGCAGCTGCTCCAAAAGCCCCAGGCGCGCGCCCTTTGCGATGGAGACCGTTCCGCTCTCATAATCCTCCTGCCCTGCCAGGATCTTCAGCAGGGTGGTCTTGCCGCAGCCGTTTGGGCCGACGATGCTGGCCCGTTCTCCGGGAAGCAGGTCAAAGGAGAGCCCCTTCAAAACATGGTGCTCTCCAAAGTATTTGTGTAATTGCTGTACGCTGATCTCTGCCATAATCTACTCTCTGTTTCCTTTGTTTTTCGCTGCTGACGGATCTGCAAACAGCGGCCAGACCGGCGTTTTGTCCTCCGGGAGCAAAAACGCTGCCACCCAGCCCAGCAGGACCGCCGCCGCCAGCGCCGCCTGCAGCAGGCCGAAGCAGCCGCCCAGCGTCCGCAGGCCCAGCCGCCACCCCAGCAGCATGGTCACATAAAAATTGCCGATGTCCACCCACAGCACCGCGCGCTTTACGCCCAGCGCCGCCCGGTAGAAAAAGTAAATGCCCATCATGGTGCAGAAGGCATGGCTCGCCGCCAGACAGCAGGCGCAGAGGATCGCGCCGGCCGCCGCGCCCTGCAGCCCGCCCCAAAGGGCCAGCCCGGCGCACAGGGGCCAGAAGGCCAGCTTGAAGTGCTCCCAGGGGCTTTCCGATGTGGGCAGCAGCCACCGGAGGGCCGCGGGCCGGCCCAGGGGCTCATAGAGAAAATGCTGCACCGTCCCCAGCAGACAGGCCGCGCCGAAGATCATCCATTTCAATTCGCTCCACCTCGCTTCTGCTTCTATCTCTATGCGAGGGGGCGCGGCCGTGTGCTTATTTTTTCGCCGGCGGCTCCGGGCGGGTCAGCTGACTGATGGTCTCGGAAAGATCGTCCTCCGGCTTTGCAGGCGCTTTTTCCGCAGCGGCCGGGGCTTCCGGCGCTTTTTCCGGCGCAGCAGGCTCCTGCGCCCTGCCTTTGCGCTTTTTGCCGGCCCGGGGCGCGGGGCCCTCCGCCGGCTGGAGCTGGCTGGGGCGCTGATCGCCCAGGATATAATTATAGATCTCCCGGATCACCGTCTTAAAGACCACCGCCACCGGCGTGGAGATCAGCATGCCCACCGGGCCCCAGAGCTCGCTGCAGGCCAGAAGGGCAAACATTACGCCCAGCGGATGAATGTTCACCGCGTCGCTCTGGACCTTGGGCGCCACTACATTGCCCTCGATCTGCTGCACCACGATCACAAACACCGCCACCTTGATGGCAAGGCTCAGGCCGCCGGTGATCAGGGCAAAGACGCCCTCCACCACGCCGGCGATCAGCGAGCCGAAATAGGGGATAAAATCCAGAATGAAGGAAATGCCCGCAAACAGCAGGGCATAGCGCAGGCCGATGATGGAAAAGCCGATATAGGAGACGATGGCCATTCCCAGCGAGACCAGCACCTTGGAGCCAACATATTTCCAGGTGTAGCGGTTGGATTCCTCCACCACCCGGGTGGCCCGGATCCGCGCCCGGTCCGGCAGCATGGCCAGCGCGCCGCGGATGAGCTTCGCCCCATCCAGCATAAAATAGATGACGAGGATCATCACCACCACGATATTAAAGATGCTGGAGGTGGCGTTTACCAGCCAGTTCAGCAGCGCCTGGGCCACCTTCATCAGGTAGGTGTCGCTTTTGCTCAGGATGCCCGTGGCCCAGTCCAGAACGGGCTGGGGCAGATGCCAGGAGGCCAGCAGCTCGTTGGCCCGGTCCAGCAGCTCGTCAAAGGTGCCGGCATAGGCGGTCAGATCGTTGACCACGCCGGTGATCTGCTCCGCCACATAGGGCACCAGCAGCACCATGCCCCAGGTGATGAGCCCCACCACCAGAAGCGCCGTCACCGCCACGGCCAGCCCCCGGGGCACCTTGCCGCGGAAGGTCAGCAGCCGGACGATCGGCCCCAGCAGATAGGCGATGATGGCCGCCAGAAAGAACAGCATCACCACATCCCAGAACCGCCAGACCATCACGACCAGCGTGATCAGCAGGATCACCAGCGCCAGCAGACGGGTATTTTTCATAAAAGGGTCCCTCCCTTACAGAATAGATCAAAGGATCAAGGTCATTATAGTATAAACCGGTGCGTTTCTCAATAGCATCCCACGGTTTCTCCCCGGTTTTTCAAAAAAACAAAAGTTTTTTCCGTTTGCCCCTTGATTTTTGAAAAAGGCTGTGCTATATTGTTTGAGCACGGTAAATGCGGCGTTAGCTCAGCTGGATAGAGTGTTTGGCTACGAACCAAAAGGTCGGGGGTTCGAATCCCTTACGCCGTACCATGTCGGTTTTATCCGGCAGCTGTGTGCAAGGAACAGCCGAAGGGCTGTTCCTTTGCATTTTGTCCGAAAATTGCGCATATGAAACCGAAAAGGAGGACGCTATGAAACATTTCTTCAGATCCATGCTGGCGCTGGCGCTGGTTTTTGGAATGCTGGCCCTTTGCGCCTGCAGCAAAAAGAACGATCCGATCCCCAATGTGCGGGATGATCCGCAGGATCAGCAGGAGCCGCAGCCCGGCGGCGACCCCGGCAGCGACGAGCCCCAGGGCCGCAAAGTGGAGCCTCTGCCCTCCGATCTGACGCTGGATGACCTTACCGACGCCGCGCTGGCCGCCGTGCCGGATCTGGCCTCTGCCAAGGAGCAGGGTGGGAAGACCCTGCTGGAGCTGACGGTCTACGACACCGAGCACTATGACATCGTAGACATCGCCACGCTGCAGCCGGGCGATATCGTGGTCTCCGGCGGCCGGGAGTTCACCGTGGAGACCCTTCAGCAGGACGAGTTCGGCGGCGTCACCATCAACGGCGGCGTGGGGCTGGACGGTCTGCAGCTTTCCACCCAGGAGAACGACAACGGCTATTTCAGCGTTGGGCTGGACGGCGAAGCCAATTACTATGAGGCCGGCCGGCTGACGCTGCCGCTGGCGGAGGACTTCACCTTTGTGGACGCCTCCGACATTTCCCAGCCGGAGCAGACCCGCTCCGCCGCAGAGCTGCTGGCTCTGGCCGGCAGCACCGACGATCCCGGCTTTTCTCCCGTTTCCACCACGGTCATGGTGGAAAACGGCCAGATCCGGCAGATCCTCCGCATTTTCCTGCCCTGATCCCGGCAAACGCCCGAAAGTCTGGGACGCGCGCTGCCCGCCTTTGCCGGCAGCCGCCCGATGACCGGTCAAAAAAAGGACGCCATCCAGTTCGGATGGCGTCCTTTTTGTCTGTGATCTTTCAGGAGAGGATGAGCGAATCCGTCTCCTCCTGAACGCCGGTGGACACGGCAAACCGCTCCAGCAGCTCGGTTTTGGTGAGCTTTTTCTTCTCCTCGCCGGAAATATCCAGGACGATCTTCCCGTTGTTCATCATGATCAGCCGGTTGCCGTGGCGGATGGCGTCCGTCATATTGTGGGTGATCATCATGGCGGTCAGGCGGTTTTCCGCCACGATCCGGTCGGAAAGCTCCAGCACCTTCGCCGCCGTGGCCGGATCCAGCGCCGCCGTGTGCTCGTCCAGCAGGAGGAGCTTGGGCTGCTGCAGGGAAGCCATGAGCAGCGTCAGCGCCTGCCGCTGTCCGCCGGAGAGCAGCCCCACCTTGGAGGTCATCCGATCCTCCAGACCCAGGCCCAAGAGCCGCAGCTCCTCCCGGAAGAAGGCCCGCTCCTGCCGGGTGATCTGCCAGCGGAAGGTGCGCTTTTTGCCCCGGCGCAGGGCCAGCGCCATGTTTTCCTCGATCTGCATATCCGGGGCGGTGCCCATCATGGGATCCTGAAAGACCCGGCCGATAAACTGGGCCCGCTTATATTCCGGCATGGCCGTCACATCCACGCCGTCGATGGAGATGGTCCCGCTGTCCACGGGCCAGACGCCGGCCACCGCATTGAGCATGGTGGATTTCCCCGCGCCGTTGCCGCCGATGACGGTGACAAAATCTCCCGGCGCCAGATACAGCTCCAAATCCTGCAGGGCGGGCTTTTCGTTGATGGTGCCCTTGTTGAAGGTCTTGCACAGATGATGCAGCTCAAGCATGATGGTCGCCGCCTTTCTCCGGAGCATCCTTGGGATGCTTATTCTTGTGGAAGGAGTTTTTCAGCTGGGCCTGGAAATGGGGGATGGCCAGGAAGACGGCCACGATCAGCGCGGTGAACAGCTTCAGGTCGTTGGGATCCAGCTTGAACCACAGGATCACGGTCATCACCGCGTAATAGATCACGCCGCCCAGCACCACAAAGGCCAGCCGCACCGCAAAGTTGCAGCCCTTTTTGAAGATGGCCGAGCACAGGACCTCGCCGATGATGATGGCCGCCAGCCCGATGACGATGGAGCCGCGGCCCATATTCACATCCGCCGTGCCCTGATATTGCGTCATGAGCCCGCCGGCCAGCGCCACCAGCCCGTTGGACAGCCCCAGCCCCATCACCTTGAACCGGTTTGTGTTGATGCCCAGCGCCCGGCTCATGGCCGGATTGGAGCCGGTGGCCCGCATGGCGCTGCCATGCTCTGTACCGAAATACCAATAGAGCAGGGCAATGACTGCCGCCGCCAGCAGCACGCCCACTGCGATGGCCTGCGGAATATAGAGGGACGAAACGAGAAAGCCCTTTCCGTGGGTGGCGGGATCCCAGACGGTGCCGAACTTCTTGATGCTGGCCGTCTGGTTCGCCTTGGTCATGATGCGCAGGTTGATGGAATAGAGCGCGAACTGGGTCAGGATGCCGGAAAGGATCACGGGGATGCCGAAGCGGGTGTGGAGCTCTCCGGTGATCAGCCCGGTAACAACGCCTGCCAGCAGCGCCGCCAGCAGCGCCGCCCAGGCCGGCCAGCCCGCCAACAGCAGCATGACCGTCACCGCGCCGCCGGTGGCGAAGGAGCCGTCCACCGTCAGATCGGCAATGTCCAGCACCCGGAAGGTGAGGAACACGCCCAAGGCCATCAGGCCCCAAAGCAGCCCCTGCGCTGCGGCGGCCGGCATCCGGGAAAACAGCTGAAAAACGCTCAGCGATGTGAGATAAGCCGTCAGTTCCATAGAAAAGACCTCGTTTCATGAAGCGGCCGGGGCCGCGGATTGGGGAGGGTCAGTCGCCGATGGCCACATATCCCTCAGGGACGACGATATTCAGCGCTTCGCAGAGGGTGGGATTGTATTTCTTCACCGGGTTGGGATAGTATTCAATGGGCATGGTGGAGATATCTGCCTCGCCCCGAAGGATCCTCGCGGCCATCTGGCCGGTGGTGTAGCCGATGTCGTAGTAGCTGATGCTCAGGGCGGCGATGCCGCAGCCGCGGCAGATGCCCTCCTCGCCGGCAATGATGGCAACGCCGGCCGGCTCGGCCACATTATTGATGGCCTCGGCGCAGGAGGCGGCGGTGTTGTCCGTGGGGATATAGAGCGCTTCGTTTTCGGCGCAGGCCGTTGCGGTGACGGCTGCCACATCGTTGGAATCGGCGAAGGTATAGACCTGAACGGCGATGCCCATGCTTTCCAGCTTGGCCTTCACCACCTCGGCCTGATAGACGGAGTTCGGCTCGGCGGAGCAGTAGAGGATGCCGACCGTCCGGACATCCTCGATCAGCTCGGGGATCATCTCCGCCTGCTGATCCAGCGGAGCCAGGTCGGAGGTGCCGGAGATGTTGCCGCCCACGGTGCCGTTAAAGTCCTTGAGGTCCAGCGCCACGCCGTATTCGGTGATGGAGGTCCCGAGGATGGGGATCTCCTGCGTGGCGGCGGCCGCAGCCTGCAGGGCGGGCGTGGCGTTTGCCATGATCAGATCCACGCCGTCGGCCACGAAGCCGCTGACGATGGTGGAGCAGGTGGGGATGTCGTTGGAAGCGTTCTGGACCCGGATCTCTACCGCGTCGCCCAGCTCGGCCTTCAGCGCTTCCTCAAAGCCGCGCGTGGCGGCGTCCAGCGCATCGTGCTGGACCAGCTGGCAGACGCCAACCACATAGGTCTTGTCCTGCGTGCCGCCGGCATTATTGCCGCCGCAGGCCGCCAGCGCCAGCAGCAGACAGGCAGCCAGAAGGATGGAAATCAGTTTCTTTTTCATTTTGGTTCGTCTCCTTTTTTGGATTAAAAAAGCGGCACAGGATAACCTGTGCCGCATCTCATTGAACTGACTCAGCTCATTTCTGCATCACAAATTACCCTTACTGAATGACCCAGTAAAGTAAAAGTACGCATAATAATAGCTGTTGTGCATACGGTTCATAACAATACTCCCAAGCTCCGGGCCGGAGACCGCTCCGTGCGCCGGAAAATCGCTGTCTTTGAAAGGATGGCTTGATTATAGCAAGGCAAATTTCAAATGTCAACGCTTTTAAGTGCTAAATCGCAGGGTAGTTTTTTGCCTTTTTGCCGAAAAAATCCGTCAAAATCCATAAATTTCTCCAAAAAGCCGCCCCAGATCAACCCCGCGGGGCATCCTTCGTCCCCCGCGGGGAAAAGCGAAGCCCCGCGGCAGACGCGGGGCTGTTGTTCAGATGAAAGCCGCCTTAGAGCAAGCGAACGGGGGGTCCGGGGGGCATTTCGCCTTTGGTACAAAGGCCCCCCGGCGGCCTTTCTGTCCAC